>JBDSAR010000154.1:0-16598 GCA_039922035.1 Chthoniobacteraceae bacterium | reverse complement strand
GTGCAGGTGCTGCATATTCTCACGCAACTCAACATCCAGGTCGGCCTCGCGACGAAGGCATCGAAACACTGACGCCATGCAAGTCCAGGACGACAAGCCATACGACGACATCAACATCACGCCGATGTTGGACCTCGCGTACGTGCTGCTGGTCATCTTCATCCTCATGTGTACCGCATCCGTGCAGGGTCAGAAGGTCGCGTTGCCGGACGGAAGCAGCGTGTCGAAGAGCCTCGCGGGCGAAAAGCTGCAGGCGATCACGGTCAACCACGAAGGGAAATTTTTCCTGAACACGCAGCAGGTGAGCCTCGCGGATCTCGAGAGCCGCCTTGGCTCGGCGAAGGCGGCATACCCCGGTCTGCACGTCGTGGTGAAGGGCGACGCGACGACAAATTACCAGGGCATCATGGACGTGCTGAATGTGGCCGGACAACTCGGCATCACCGAGGTCGGATTCGCGACCAAGAACGCATCAAAATAACGGGAGGCATTGCAAAAAATGAACACCGAAATCGAAGATAAAAAGCACAGGCACGACGGCGGCACCACGGCCATGCTTTCCAAGCCGGAGCCCGCGCCCGCGCCTTCCGGGTGGGACGATGATGAGGAGGAAAAATCCGCATTTCAGAAATACCGCCTGCCGGTGATCGCGGGGATCATTCTCACAACGGGCATCGGCTTTGTCGCGAAGTCCCTGTCCTCGGGGAAATCCGCCGCGCCGCCGCCGAAGGAGGAGGTGATGGTCTTCAAAGTGCTGCCGCAGGCCACGCCGCCACCAGCGGTGCCGACGCCGCCTCCGCCGCCGATGGAGCAGATAAAGGAGAAGATGATCGTCGAGGAAAAACCCGAGGAACCCACACCCGAACCGACGCCGCAGGTGGAGACCGCGCTCAAGGGACCGGCCGCTGGTGGGATGGCGATTAGGTCCGGAACGGGCAGCGGAATTTTCTCGAACCAAAAAACCGTGAACGCCGAGGCGATGCGCCGGAGCGCGTACGCGGGGCAGGTGAAGTCGCGCATCCAGCAGGCGCTTGAAAGCAATTCGCGCACGCGCAAGGCGGGCATGAAAATCGAGGTCCACGTGTGGCCCGATGCGACGGGTCGCATTTCGCGCGCGAAGCTCGCCAACTCGACCGGCGACACCGCGCTCGACGACCTCATCCGCGACCAAATCCTCACCGGCCTGCAAATCTCGCAGCCGCCGCCCGAAGGAATGCCCGTGCCTATCCGCATGATGATCAGCGCGCGGCGACCGAATTGATCCAACCACACCGGAAACACTGAATGGCTCCCGAAAAGTTCAAGCTGAACCCACGTATCGTTCTCGCGGTCGCGTCCACACTTTGCGCCAGTGGCATGGCGCAGGACCCGCCCGCAAAACCGCCCGAGCCACCGGAAGCCCCGGCACCGGCCGCCTCTCCCGCTGCGGAAAATTCCGCACCCGCCACCGAGCAGAAACCGGCGGAGGCTGCTGAGAAAAAACCCGTCGCGCAGACCGCGCCCGCGCCGGCGGAGGTCGATCCGATGAGCACGCTTGGGAAGAATACGCCTACCTCGAATGTGACGATCAACCTGATCAATCGCATGGTGAAAAAGGGCATGCTCGACAAGGCGGAGGCCGCGGAATTGATCGCGCAGTCGGAGCAGGATGTCGTCATCGCCCGCAACCAGGTGCGGGACGATGCGCAGATCGCGACGCAGTTGGTCATCCAGGCGGCGGTCGCGCAGAAAGTCATCCCGAATCTCGACCCGATTCTCGATGACACGGTGCGTGTGACCTACATTCCCGAGACGGTGAAAAAGCAGATCAAGGACGACCTGCGTGCGGAACTTGCCGCTGAGCAGAGGAGCCAGGGCGCGGCTTTGCCGAAGGGAATCCCGGACTGGGTCTCGCGCTTTAGGGTAAAGGGTGACATCCGCATCCGTGGTGAGAGCGACCTGTTCCCGGCGGGGAACGACAACACCGGCGCGTTTCCGAATTTCAACGCGATCAACACCGGGGCGCCGTTTGACATCGCGGGCACGGTATTTTCACCGCAGATCAATGTAGATCAGGATCGCACGCGCTTCCGCATCCGGGCCCGGATCTCGGGGGAGATGGATCTGGGTGAAGGATTCACCGCTGGAATACGGATCGGCACAGGTCAGGACAACCAACCGGTCTCGATGAACCAATCGCTCGGCGGCTCGGGCGGGGCTCAGGGCGGAAACTTCAGCAAATATGCCGTATGGCTGGATCGCGCGTTCCTGAAATACGAGCAGGGGACTGATCCGGACAGGCGCTTTGCGATCAGCGCAGGGCGCTTCGACAATCCATTTTTCTCCACCGACATTATTTGGGATGAGGATGTCGGCTTTGACGGCATCTCTGCCACCGGCCGCTACCGGATCATGCCTGGAGTCACGCCTTTCGGATCGATCGGTGCGTATCCGATCTTCAATACCGATTACAATTTCTCGTCGAACCAGCCTGCAAAATTCAAGAGCACTGACAAGTATCTGTATGGCGGACAGATTGGTGTGGAACTGAAGCCCGCGAAGGATCTCGAACTGAAGATCGCCGGTGCCTATTACTACTTCGACGGCGTCTCGGGAAAACTCTCGACGCCATACGTTCCGCTCACCGCGAGTGATGCGGGCGATACGGACGGCTTGAGGCCTTCGTTCGCACAAGTCGGCAACACCTACATGGCGCTCCGCAACATCGTGGCGGATGCATCGAACAACTTCGGCACCAGCAACCAGTTTCAGTACTTCGGTCTGGCGTCGAAGTTCCGCCCGGTCGCGCTGACTGCCCGCCTCGACTACAATGGATTTGAGCCCGTGCAGGTGTCGCTCACGGGTGAATACATCAGGAACCTTGGATTCAAGAAGGCGGAAATCGACGGCAAGGCGGTGAACAACCGTGGCGCAGTCACGGCGGCGAATCCCAACGGCACCTTTGCCGGCGGCGACACGGCGTGGTATCTCGGCATCCGCGCCGGACACCCCGTGCTGCAAAAGCGCGGGAACTGGCAGGCAGGCATCAACTACCGCCACATCGAATCGGATGCCGTGATTGATGCTTTCAACGATTCCGATTTTGCCCAAGGCGGCACGAACCAGAAGGGCTACGTGCTCTGGGGCACCTATGCCACCTCCGCGCGCACCTCGCTCACGCTGCGCTGGATGAGCGCCAGCGAAATCGCCGGACCGCCGCTCAAGTCGGACATCTTCATGATTGATTTTGCCGGAAAGTTTTAAGCCATGACCACGACGCCCCACGCACTTTTCGCCACGCTGTTTTTTGCCATCGCAGCACCGATCGCTGCGCAGAATGCGGCACCATCTGTCGAGTCGCGGCTGCGCGAACAACTCAAGGGGATGGCCGTGCAATTGAAAACTGCCGAGACGGAGAAGGCCACGCTGCAAGCCGAGAAGACTGTGCTCATGGAGAAGGCGACGAGCCTCGAGGCAGCCTCCAAGAAACTGGGCGAGCAGCTCGTCGCAGAGACGGACAAGGCGAAGAAGGATGGCGAGCGGATGAGCGGTGAGATCGCTGCGAAGCAAGCCGAGATCGCGGAGACAAAGGTGGCGCTGGCGAAGGCGACGGAGTTCGGAACGAAGGCCGCACAGCTTGCGAAGAAGACCGAAGCCGAGCGCGACAAGTTCTCGGCGGAAGCGAACCAGCTCAAGCGGGTCGTCGCGGATCAGCGCGCGAAGAACGGGAAGATGTTTGAGATCGGGAATGAGATTCTCACCCGCTACGAGAAGTTCGGATTTGGCACCGCGATCACGGCCCGCGAGCCGTTTGTCGGCATCACGCGTGCGCGGTTGGAGACGCTGATCGAGGAGTACGGCGGCAAGCTTGCAGAACAGCGGCTGAAGGCGGTCGGCAACCCGCCAGCCACGAAACCTACTGAGGATTCCGTGAAGAAGTCCAAGTCCTCGCCTTCTGATCCGAGGCGCCCCAAGGACTGACTTTTGCACAAGGACTGATTTTCAAATGAACGAGCACCACACGCAGCTTCCCAATCCGGTGATCCGAGCACGAGGACTTGCGCGTGGGCGGAGGTCCGGGCGCTGCCTGTTCCGCTTTTCCGCGGCGCTGGGCGTGTGCGTCACTCTGGCTGCCACCGTCACTGCGTATGGCCGCGACATTCTCCGTCCAGGCGGCGGCGCGATTCCTTCAGCGCAGGGCATCGCGACCGGCGCATCCAGCGGAGCGGTGGCTACGCAGGCGCGAGCGAATGCGCTCGATGCAATGGCGCGGACGACCCGCGCGATCCAATCCGTCCAAGCCATGCAGACCGCGGCGCGCAGTGCGGCGATCGCGGGGCCAAACAATCTCGGTGCGAACCCGAACAATCCGGCACTACAGTTGCCGAATGTGCCGAACGGCCTCGGTGCGGGCGGGCTCGAAGTCGCGGCGGGCGCAACCGCTGGATCGAATCTTTGGCAGGGCGCTAAGCTTCCGGTGCAGAGCGTTTCTGCCGGCCAGACCACCGTGAAAGTTACGCAGACCTCGCAGCAGGCGGTCCTCAACTGGAAGTCGTTCAATGTGGGCAAGCAGACGACGCTGAATTTTGATCAGAGCGCGGGCGGCGCGAATGCCGGGCAGTGGATCGCATTCAACAAGATTAGCGATCCGTCGGGTGTGCCATCGCAGATCCTCGGATCGATCACGGCGCAGGGGCAGGTCTATGTGATCAACCAGAACGGCATCATCTTCGGCGGCTCCTCGCAGGTGAATACGCACGCACTCGTCGCGTCTTCGCTGCCCATCAACGACAATCTGATCGACCGCGGCCTCCTCAACAATCCGGATTCGCAGTTTCTCTTCTCCTCGCTGAAGGTGAACGCAGGCAAGAACGGCACGCCAGCTTTCACTCCGCCCGCGGCGCCGAATGGCAAGAGCGGCGATGTCGTTGTGCAGCCCGGCGCGCAAATCGCCGCACCGACAAGCGCCGAGCACGTCGGAGGACGGGTCGCGCTGATCGGTCCGAACGTGTCGAATGGCGGCACGATCTCGACGCCGGACGGGCAGACGATTCTCGCCGCGGGCGAACAGGTGGGCATGGCAGCCCACGCGAGCAGCGACCCGACGCTTCGCGGTCTGGATGTCTTCATCGGTGCGACTACGGCGAGCAGCGGGACGGCGACCCATTCCGGCCTGATCAACGCCGCTTCCGCGAACGTCACGATGGCCGGGAAGACTGTGAACCAGAACGGAGTGATCGACAGCACGACAAGCGTGTCGCTGAATGGACGGGTGGACTTGCTCGCGAATTACAACGCGGTTGTCATTTCGCCTCTTACGGGGAATCTCTTCTTCAACCCGACCGCGTCGGGCACGGTGTCGCTCGGGGCCGGGAGCGTGGTGCAAATCCAGCCGGATGTGCGGAGCACTGATACGGTAGTCGGTGTGCGCCTCGCACTGCCCTCGATGGTCAATATCCAAGGCGGTAACGTCTATCTCGGCACTAATGCGGCTATCGTCGCGCCGAATGCGAGCGTGCCATCGGACAACCCGGCGCGGGATGCGACGGGTGCGTCGCTGACCTCGGGCATTTCACTCGCCGCAGGCAAGTGGCTTGCCGCCGGAATCAACTATCAGCTCAGCCAGACCAGCGGGCAGATTTACCTGGATACGAATGCACTCATTACAGCGGCCGGCTCGACCGACGTCTCGGTTCCCATCGCGAAAAATATCCTGTCGGTTGAATTGCGCGGCACGGAACTGGCCGACTCGCCAGTTCAGCGTAGCGGAGCATTGCGCGGGAGCACGGTGCGGGTGGATATCCGGCAGAACGGCACTTACAATGGTTTCAATTGGATAGGCACTCCCATTGCCAATGTGTCCGGCTATGCAAACCTGATTCAGCGCTCGGTGAGCGAACTTACAACGGCAGGTGGCTCGATTTCGATAAAGGCGGGAAGCTCTGTCGTAATGCAGGCAGGCTCACTGGTGGATGTTTCCGGGGGCTGGACCAACTATCAGGGCGGCATGGTCCAGACGAGCAAGGTTTTGTCCGGAGGACATGTTTACGATATTTCCCAGGCCACCCCTGATCGCGTTTACGACGGCATCTACACGGGCAGCTTCACGGAGACTCATGCCAAGTGGGGCGTGCAGAATACTTATACCAGTCCGCTTTCCCTCAATGCCGCACACTATGAGGCTGGCTATGTCTGGGGGGCGAACGGCGGGAGCATCCTGATCAATGCTCCGTCAATGGCGCTCGATGGCGTTCTCTTGGGAACGACCGTGAACGGTCCGCGGCAGCGCAATTCTGCTGCGCTCGTGCAGTTGAGTGCGCTGGCGATCAATTTTGTCGCGCAGGATGCCAGTGTCCCGGCAAATGCCTACCCACGCTACTCGCCCGATCCGCCGCAGATCATTTTCCAGCCGGCTGCGATGCAAGCGGCTGCGGAACCGTTCAGCCTCGACAGCTCCGGGAACAGCCTGCCACTGCGCGCAGATCGGCGCGCAACGGTGATTCTCCAGCCCGATCTCGTGTCGGGGAATGGATTCGGCACGCTGAGCATTGATAACAGCGACGGGAGCATCGTTGTCCCGGCAAATGTGGTGCTGTCAGCGCCGGCGAAGGGCTCGATCACACTGCGAACAGCTAACCTTGATGTGGAGGGAAGAATCTCCGCCCCCGGAGGAAGCCTGAACTTCAGCATTTACAATATCTCGCCTTACTTGAATCGCGCAGTGACCGGCGGAATCGTGCCGCCGACGCCGGCACCGAATGTGGGACGCGGCCAGTTCACTCTCGGGTCCGTTGGCTCTCTGAGCACGGCTGGGCTTCTCGTGGATGATCGTCTCGGCATTAGTACGGCTCTCACCCTTCCGCTCGTGATTGATGGCGGCCTGGACGACGGCAAAGGAGGAAAATCAGGCGTCACTATTTCCAGCTATGGGGTGGCACTGCTGCCTGGGAGTCTGGTGGATGCCTCGGGCGGCGCCATTGTGAGCGCGACTGGCAAACGGACCTACGGTGTCGGCGGCAGTATCACAATCAAAGCCGGGGAAGATCCGAACTTCGCGGTTCTCGGGGGTGGTTTCACAGCGGCTGGAATGTTTAGAAGTCTCTCCGGCAGCAAGGGAGGAGCGCTCGCGCTGCAAGCCGCTTCCGTGCAAATCGGCGGCACGGCATCACATCCCGGCACGCTGCTGCTCGGCGCCGATTTCTTCTCCGCGGGCGGTTTTTCCAGCTATTCGATCACTGGCCTCGGCGAAGTTATTCCCGGGCAGGTTGATGATTTCGTTCCGGGCGTTCTCATCGCACCCGGCACCGCGATCAGTGCAGTCGCGCAAAACTACGTTGCTGGCTTCGGTCGTTCCGGGATCAATCTTATTCCGGTCATTTTTCCGGACGCACTGCGGACGCCAGTGAGCTTGACTTTCCGGGCGCCCGGCGTGCGCGATCCTGGCACCAGTCGGGTCAATCCGCTCGTCGTTCGGGGCGACATCGTGATGTCCGAAGGCTCGTCAATCCAGACCGACCCAAAGGGCAGCGTCTCGCTGACTGGAGACACCGTCGCGGTCATGGGTTCGATCATCGCGCCGGGCGGTTCGATTAGCATCAAGGGCGGGAACAGTTTTCCATTCCCCGATGTGCGGGACAAGACGGTCGCACTGGCGACGGTGGACATCGGACCCCGTGCACTGCTGAATGTCGCAGGCACGACCGTCTTCACGCCAAATCCCCGAGGCTACCGCACCGGATCGGTGCTGCCGGGCGGCACGATCAGCGTCGCCGGGAACATTGTCGCGGAAGCGGGCGGTATCCTGGATGTTTCCGGTGCGACGGATGTCCTGCTGCTGAGCCCTTTATCCAGCGGACTCAACAACCCTCTCGCGGGAGCGCTCACTGGCGTTCCTGTGTCGCAGGCCATCTACGGCAGCACGGCACCATTCCGCGGATCGTTCTCCGGCATCTCCATTCCGTCGAAGAATGGTTCACTCACCGGGACGCCTTACGTGGTAACCCGTGTTGACAGCGACGGCGGCTCGATTGTGTTCACCGGCGCTGAGGAACTCTTCCTCGACTCGACGCTGATCGGGCGGGCCGGCGGCAGTTCCGCAAACAAAGCGGGCAGCCTGTCGGTTTCCTCGGGGCGCTATGCACAAATCGGCGAGGTCACCACGCCCAAGGACATCACGCTGAACGTGCGCCAGAGCGGTCCGATTCTTTCCACGCGCCTTTACGCCGCAGGCAAGAGCGCCATTGGTCAGGCGGTTGCGGATCCAGATGGAAATCCAGTGCAGGCATTCGGCCACTTCACGGTGGATCGCTTTGCCGCCGGTGGCTTCGATACCCTCAATCTCGGCGTGGACTATGCCGCTCAGGGCGCGGTGCAGTTCACTGGTCCGGTTTCGATTCACGCCAACCGGAGCCTCACGATCGCAAAAGGCGACGCGAGTGTGCGCTCCAGCGGCGGGTTCATCTTTGCAGATTCGGCGGTGAGTTTGTCGGCTCCGTACGTGGCGGTCGGCCGCCCCTTCCAGGCACCACTCAGCGTACTGGAGCAGCAGACAAAGATCGGCGAATTCACGGACAGCCGCGGCAACACATTCTACGCAGCGCCGCAAAACGGCGCGGGCAGCATCACATTCTCCGGAGGACTGATCGACATCGGCAATCTCTCCCTCCAGAACATCGGCAAGGCGAATTTCATCGCGGACAATGGAGACATTCGCGGCAATGGCACGCTCGATGTGGCCGGGGACATCTACTTCCGTGCCGGGCAGATTTATCCGCCGACGGCTGTCGCCTTCAACATCGTTGCCTACGACTACTCGGCTGGCGGGGTAACGAAGCAGGGATCGGTGAAAATCGAAGCGTCCGGCACCCGCCAACTCCCTCTCTCAGCAGGCGGCGAGCTGAACATTTTCGGCGCGAACATCGCGCAAAACGGGACCGTCCGCGCGCCAATTGGAAAAATCACGATCGGCTGGGACGGAACCGGCGCGACTCCGAAGGATTTTATTTCGGGCGCGGGCTTTGATTTTGGTGCGGTCACTCAGATTTCAAAGACGAGGCAGCTCACTCTCGGGAGCAGTGGCGTGACATCCGTTTCGGCAGTCGATCCGGACACTGGCAAGGGCATCGTCATCCCTTACGGCATAGTGCTCGACGGCACCAAGTGGATTGACCCGCACGGGACCGACATCACCGCGAGTGGCGTGGTGGAAAAATCCGTGCGGATCTCGGCTGTCAGCGTCACCACCATGGCAGGGTCTTCCATTGACGTGCGCGGTGGCGGCGATCTCTTTGCCTATCATTGGGTGCCCGGCACGGGTGGCAGCCAGGACGTGCTATCTTCTGCGACAAGTTTTGCGATCATTCCCGGATACGGCGCGAACTATGCGCCTTATGCGCCGTTCACTTCGACGACTTCCAATTTTACCTACTACAACCCGACGACGGGCACTAATGCGACAGATGCAGGCTACGTGAGTGTCTCGACTACCAAGGCGGCTCTGGCCGTCGGCGATCAAGTCTATCTCGGCGCGACCGGCGGCCTTGGCGCAGGCACTTATACTTTGCTGCCGGCACGTTATGCCCTGTTGCCCGGCGCATTTCTCGTCACCCCGCAGAGCAGCAATCCTGTCGGCACCTATGTGCTGCCGGAGGGTTCATCGATCGTCTCCGGTTACCGGTTTAACAGCCTCGGCCAAACCGCTGGCACCCCGCAATTCACACGATTGGAGATTGCATCAAGTTCCGTCGTTGCCAACCGTTCGCGTTACGAATCCTTCCTTGCCGGTGACTTTCTCGCAAAGGGGGCGATCAATAACAATGCCTCCGTGCCGCGTCTGCCAAAAGACGCGGGCTACCTGCTGCTGAGCGCGACGCAGGCCATGAAGCTCGATGGAGCGGTCTTTGCGCGAGGCTCAGCCGGCGGGCGTGCCGGACTCGTGGACATCAGCAGTCCGGTGGACATCATCATCACTGCGCCAGGCACGCCGGAACAGGCGGGCAAACTTACGCTTGATGCAACGAAGCTAAATGCCTTTGGCGCCGAGAGCCTGCTTATCGGCGGCAGTCGCGGTGCCACCGTGGACGGAGTGACACCAGTGACCGTCCGCACTTCCAATCTCACCGTCAGCAACGCAGGCGCACCGCTCTCCGGGCCGGAGATCGTCCTCGTTGCGAATCAAAAGCTCAGCGTCGAGCCGGGCGCGCAGATCCTGCAAAGCGGTGTGCTTTCCGACACCGCGCAGAATCTCCGAATTAGCGGACTTCTCTCGCTGGACACACCGGGTGCCAGCTTCACGTTTGGCAGCGGCGGCGGTCCGATCGGATTTCCGAATGGCACGCCTTCGGGCGAACGCATCACCTTCACGCCGCCCGCCGGCAGCACCGTAAAGGCGGTCCTCACAAAAGCCGACGGCTCCACGACGACCTTCACCGCCAACGCGCCGCTGACCATCGCGGCAGGCAGTACGCTGACTTTGCCGGAGGGTGGCAAACTGACCTTTGCAAACTTCGCCGGCACACCGCTCGCGATCCCGTTCACGGTGGCGGAAGGCGTATTACTCCGGGTTTCGAGCGACCCGACCGCGCAGAGCAACCGCCCGCCTTTCACCAAGGTTGCGACGAATCCGCTCCTCGAAATCCAGTCTGGTGCCAGAATCGCGGGCACCAGCGTCACACTTGATTCGACTTCGGCCATGACGCTCGACCCGACTGCGGTGCTTGCGGCGCAGTCGTTGCGGTTTGCGAGTGGCAAAATGAGCATCGTGCTCGGCACTGGCACGCCGCTCCAGCCGAACGCCGGTCTTGTCTTCGCTGGCAGTGCGTTGCCAAGCCTCACGGGGGCGCGATCCCTATCGCTCCTGAGCTACTCCAATATTGACGTGTACGGCGCGGGCACTTTTTCCGTCGCGGGAAGCCTCGCGATCCGCACCGGCGAACTGCGCGGCATCCAGTCCTCCGCAGGTGTCGCGACATTCTCGGCGAAGAGCATCCTCTTCGACAACTTCCCAAATGCCATCGCGCCTGCGGCTCCGTCGGTCGGTCCGGGCTCGCTCAAAATCACTGCTGAGACCGTAAAAGTTGGCATTAACAAAATCGTGTTTAGCGGTTATGCCGACGCCGAAATCATCGCCTTAACGGGCGTGCAACTCCAGGGCAACGGCGGCCTTATAACCCCCGGCGACCTCACCGTCACGGCCCCGGCCATCATTGCCACGCAGGCAGCGGAGCAATCGCTCGTTGCCGGTGGCGATTTGAATCTCACGGGCACGGCTGGGACGACTAATTTTGCGGGCGGATTGAGTGCAAGGGTGTCGCTTGTGGGCAGGAACGTAACCGCCTCGTCAGCGATCACACTGCCGAGCGGCGTGCTGTCCATTCGCGCGACGGCCGGAGATCTCGCCATCGGCGGACGCCTCGATCTCGGGGGAATCTCAAAGTCATTCTACGACGTGCAGAGATTCACCGACGGCGGACAGGTGTCACTCACCGCCGATCACGGCAACGTGACGTTCGGAGCGACCAGCCTCATTTCCGTCGCCGCTTCGCCTGCGGGTGGAAATGCGGGGTCCGTTTCGATCAGCGCGCCGGAAGGGGTCTTCGCACTGACGAATGGTTCGACGTTTGTGGGTGGAGCGGGCAATGCCGGAATTGCCGGCACATTCTCCCTTGATGCGAAACGCATCCCCGGCACTGGCTCGGCGAGCAGCGTCGCCACGCTCGACACGACACTTAATGCGGGCGGCTTCACGGAGTCGCGGAGCTATCGCATCCGCTCGGGCGATGTGCTCGTGGACAATGCCGCCGCGGTGAATTCCGCAATCGCCCACTCCTACAGCCTCTCTGCGGACGGCGGGAGTATCACCGTGACCGGAAAAATTGACGCCTCCGGTCCGCGCGGCGGCTCGATCAGCCTTGTCGCGAATGGTGACGTCATCCTTCGCGACAGTTCCATTCTCACAGTGGCCGCGCAGGATTTCAACGCAGCCGGCAAGGGAGGTTCGGTCTTCCTCGGCGCGGGCTCGGCCGTGCTGAATGGCGGCACTTACACAGCGGGCACGGGACAGGTGGACATCCAGACCGGTTCCACGATCGACCTCTCAGTGCTGAGCATCGCCAATGCGGCAGCTCCCTCCGCCGCGACACTCTCCGCAGCCGCGCTCGGCAAATACAGCGGCACGCTCGAATTGCGCGCGCCGCAGATCGCCGGCCCGGAATTAATCGGCGTGAAACCGATCAATGGAAAAATCCTCAATGCATCAAGGATAGTCGTGCAGGGCTTTGAGGTGTTCATATCGCCGGACGAGACGATCGACAGTCTCACACCTCTCGTCCAGGACAGCGGCGCAAACTTTGCCGGAGGATACGATTCCACCGGCACGTTGCAAACGGGCAGCGCCGCAGCGATCATGAGCCGGTTGCTGGCAAGCAATCCCGGTCTTGCGTCCGTCCTGCACATCCGACCGGGTGCGGAAATCGTGAATCCGAACGGCGACTTGTCCCTGATCAATAGCTGGGATCTGTCATCCGTCCGGTTCGGTCCCGGCAATGATGAGCCGGGCATCCTGACGCTGCGCGCGAAGGGCAATCTGAATTTCAATTTTCACGCGAGCCTCAACGACGGTTTCGGATTGGACTTTGCCGCCGATCCTCTCTTTGGCGAATCGTGGACTTACCGGATGTCGGCGGGAGCGGATTTCGGAGCGGTGGATTTCCATCGGGTTCTCCCGCTCAGCGGCCTCGGTGCGGCCAGCGGATCGCTCGTGCTCGGCAGCGATCCCGGATCGTTTGCCACGCTGCCCACCGCGAAAAACAACGACCGCCAGTCAATCCTTCCCGACTATTTCCAAACCATTCGCACGGGTACGGGTGACATTGATATCGTCGCTGGACGCGACGTGGTGTTACTGAATCCGCTGGCCACGATCTATACGTCCGGCACCATTGCGGACCCCATTGCCAACTTTGACGTTCCTAACATCGAGTACAGTGATCCTCGTGTCGGCGCGAGGCAGGACCCGCTCTATTTTGCGAACTACACCGTCCATGGCGGCGACGTGACCATCCGCGCGCAAAACGACATCGCGCGTTACAATGTGGATGCATCTGGAAAACTTATTGCCGATTCCTCAAAGGAGCTGCCGAACAACTGGCTTTACCGGCGCGGCTATCGTGACCCTGTGACGGGGCAATTCGTCCCGGGAGCATTCGGTGACATTGGAAGCACCACGTGGTGGATTGATTTCAGCAATTTCTTCGAAGGCGTCGGCGCGCTCGGCGGCGGCAATCTTACCATGATCGCCGGACGGAACATCAGCAATGTGGATGCCCTGGTGCCGACGAACGCCAGGCTGCCTTATACGGCGGCCGATGTCTCGGCGCTGGTCGAACTCGGGGGAGGAGATCTCACCGTGCATGCAGGCGGGAACATTGATGCTGGCGTTTACTATGTCGAACGGGGCACAGGATCGCTATCCGCAGGCGGCAGTATCACGACCAATGCGACGCGTGCGGCGGTGAAGCAGAGCCAGTTTAACAATCCTAATCTCGCGAATGCCGGCACTTGGCTGCCGACGACGCTTTTCCTCGGAAAGGGCAGCTTCGATGTCATGGCTGGTGGAGACCTGTTGCTCGGGCCGGTTGCCAATCCGTTCCTTCTCCCGCAGGGCATCAACAGCAGCTATTGGAACAAGAGCTATTTCTCGACTTATTCGCTTTCAAACAGCGTCAGCGTGACTTCGCTGGGTGGCACGATTACCCTGAAGGACAGCGCCTCGGGCGGCGCAGGTTCGCTGGCAAGCTGGTTCCAGAACGTCCAGTTGTTTGGTCCGCTGAATCCCGGTAATTTTTCGGAATCACAGCCTTGGCTGCGACTCGCGGAAACCTCAACAGCACCATTCTCGACGGTCTCGGCGCTGATGCCGTCGAGCCTCGCTGTGACGGCTTTTTCCGGAGATCTGAATCTCATCGGAAGCCTCACCTTATCGCCTTCTCCAAGTGGAACGGTTAATTTTGCAATCGCCGGCGCGATCAATGGCGTGCAGGAGAACGGTTTTGATTTCTTCACCGGCAACCGCCTGTGGGCTTCGTCCCGCATCAATCTGTCCGACGCTGACCCCGCCGATATTCCCGGCGTCTTTTCCCCGCTCTCCCTGGCATTGCCGATC
This sequence comes from Chthoniobacteraceae bacterium, assembly GCA_039922035.1. Classification (GTDB taxonomy): domain Bacteria; phylum Verrucomicrobiota; class Verrucomicrobiia; order Chthoniobacterales; family Chthoniobacteraceae; genus SXWH01. Next base: position 2,458 of record JBDSAR010000154.1, on the reverse strand, counting down.
AATAGCCCCAGTTGGGCGGCCACGCCGGGGAACTTGACCGACCGGATCAATGCCTTGTTCGACGAGTCGGGATCGACAGCGGGCAGTCGCGGCGCGAATGAGGCGAAACGAGCGCTCCACGCCGGAGGCCCTCTCCACGCAGGCGACAACGAACCGGTTCGCATTTACGCGGTCGGTGGCGACATCTCCGGGGTGACCCTATTCACAGGAAAAGCTGCGCGCGTGCTTGCTGCGAACGACATCACGGACGTCGCGTTGTTCATCCAAAACACCGCGAGCACCGACCTGAGCGTCGTGGGGGCGGGGCGGGACATTGTTGCATTCAATCCGAATTCCGTCCTCCGCCAGCAGGCGAAGTCACCGGGAAATATCCTCCCCAGTTCTGATCAGGCCGTATCGGGTGACATCCAGATCAGCGGCCCCGGCACACTGGAAGTGCTGGCTGGCCGCAATCTCACCCTCGGGTCAGGGCGCAACGCTAATGACCCCGCCGATCTCGATGCCGGCATCTCGAGCATCGGCAATCAGCGAAACCCGGCACTGCCATTCGTTGGCGCAGGGATTATTATAGGTGCCGGTGTCGGCGGACCGGCAACGCTCGGCGCGAGTGCGCTCGATCTTACCACCTTTAACTCCCAATTTCTCACTCAGCCGAATCTTGAGCGATATCTGCCGGAGGTGGACATCATCCCCGGCCTGACGCCGGCAAACTTCACCAGTCTGTCGCAGGAAGACAAGGCTCGTGTCGCACTTGAAGTCTTTTACCGCGTGCTCCGCGATTCCGGTCGTGATCGCAATAACTCCGCCAGCCCTTATTTCGGCACATATACCATTGGCTTCTCCGCCGTCGAGGCGCTATTTCCGCGCAACCGCACGTGGCAGGGTGACATTGCCTTCAACTCGAGAAGCATCCGGACGACGAGTGGTGGCGGTATCAATTTCTTCGCACCGGGAGGCGGGCTGACTCTCGGCACTGAAGTGAAAACGCCGCCGCCGGGAATCGTGACCGAGAGCGGTGGCAATGTGTCCATTTTCACCAGGGACAGCGTCGAGATCGGCGTGCAGCGCATCTTCACGCTGCGCGGAGGAAATGAAATCATCTGGTCCTCCACGGGCGACATCGCCGCGGGTGCCTCATCGAAAACCGTTCAGACCGCACCGCCGACTCGTGTTTCCATTGATCCCCAGAGCGCGGACGTGAAGACCGATCTCGCCGGTCTCGCCACGGGCGGGGGCATCGGTGTGCTCGCGACAGTCGCGGGGATCGCGGCCGGCAACGTGGATCTAATAGCGCCCGGCGGTGCCATTGATGCCGGTGACGCAGGTATCCGCTCGACTGGAAAACTGAACGTCGCGGCGATCGTTATCTTGAACGCCAGCAATATCTCGGCATCCGGCGGCAGCGTCGGGACGCCTTCAGCCACCGTCTCGGCCCCAAACATCGGAGGGGTGACAGCCGGCAACGCCGCCACTGCGTCCGCCTCGACTGCCCGGGACGAAATCACCCGGCAGACTTCGCAAGGCAGCACCCCTTCGCCCGAGGAACCACAATCCATTTTCACCATCGAGATCCTCGGATACGGGGGCAGCGACCAGGAAAAGGAAAAGGATAGATCCCGAGGTGCCGACTAGGCCCGGCGGCCCGAGAGGCAGTCCGTTTTCTTGAAACAGAATACGCATGTCATGAAACACATCCTTACCCGAGCCATCAACATCACGCTATGCCTCGCGTATGCCAATGGCGAAGCGGTGCCGAGGGATCCCGCGCAAGTGGCCGATTTTTACCGCAACGCCGCCGAGCAGGGAAATGCGAAGGCCCAGAGCAACCTCGGCTCGCGTTACCTCGCCGGAGCAGGCGTCGCGAAGGATACGCCGGACGGGTTCAAGTGGCTCCGGAAGGCTGCCGGGCAGGGCACGGCGAGATCGCGGCAGATGGTTCGTCGAAAACGGTGCAGTCCACCCCTCCCGCCCGCGTCACGATCGATCCGCAGAGCGGGGATGTGAAGACCGATCTGGCCGGCATCGGCGCGGTCGCGGGGGTCGCGCCGGGCGACGACCTCCTCGCGCCCGCTGGGGCGATTGATGCAGGCGCCGCGGGCATCCGGTCCACCGGAAAACTGAACATCGCCATGAACGTCATCCTGAATGCCAGTAATATTCAGGCAAGTCCTGGCAGCCCCAAAACCCCCGAAATGAGCGTGTACCAGCCTGCAATCTCCATCACGAGCCAGCGTCCGCAGCAGCAGCCAAAGAACTTGCAGGAACAGGCCAATAAGCAGGCCCGCGAGGATCTGACGCGGCAGGCAGAAGCGCCGGTTTCGTTCCGGGAATGGAGGGCGGAAGATTATTGCGGCGAAGAGAAAGCGCGAAGAGGAGAAGCAGAACGCAAGAGCTGTTTCCGCCCGGTCACAAAGGATTCCGTTTGGTGGGGTGGCACGTTCTCGCGGTGGATGCCGGA
>JBDSAR010000153.1:0-4959 GCA_039922035.1 Chthoniobacteraceae bacterium | reverse complement strand
CTTCCACTTTGCGCTCGATTGCTCGCGCTCAAACACGGCTCGCGTGTGCGGTCGCACCGTGTCTGATTTCATCCGCACAAAACAAAACAAACACATCAACAACATGAAGAACAACCGCATCACCACCTTCGTTGCCGCGCTCGCGGCGGCGTTCATCTCCACCACGGCCTTCGCCAAGGACGCTCCGTCCGGCGTGCCGAAAGACTACCCGCTGAAAAAATGCGTCGTCTCCGACGAAAAACTCGGCGAGCACGGCAAGCCCGTGAAAGTCACGTCCGAGGGCACCGACGTCTGGCTCTGCTGCAAGTCCTGCCTCAAGGACTTCAACAAGGAGCCGGCGAAATTTGTGAAGATGGTCAAGGACGCGAAGAAGTAACGCCACGGCGCTGAGTTGCGTCTGACCCGCGCCGCAGCGCCACTCCTACGAAACACCCGGAGCAGCCTCAGCACACTCACTGACTGCATGACACGACTACTCTCCATTTGGGGCACCGCTGGATTGCTTGCCGGTTGCGCCACTGCCCCACTGCCGCTTGCGGCGACGCATCCCGCCAGCCCGGACGCGCCGGAGGGTGCGCGCCTTGCACGCACTTCTTCACTGCGTGCGGATGACGCGACGCGCCAATCGCACACGCTGCTCTCCGCCGCTCAAAAGGAGCAGGAGCATTGGGATGCCTACGGCCCGGTCTCGGGCACGCCGGAGGATGCGCCGAAAACCAAACCGGAGATGAACCATGACCACCACTAGACCACTTGCCATTCTCATCGCGTTCGCGCTGCCCGCATTTGCCGGAGCGCCGAAGGAACCGCCGTCCCGCCCGGTCGAGCGCGCGGTGAAGGAACGCACCGGCCTCGCCATTCGCTGGCAGCTGGATGCGGCAGCACGGGAGGACGTGCAGGCGCAGGTGCGGGCGATTTTGAAAAGGCCGCTCAGCGTGAACCGCGCGGTGCAGATCGCGCTGCTCAACAACCGGGAACTGCTCGCCACGTTCGAGGACGTGGGCGTGTCCGCCGCCGACTTGCGTGAGGCGGGGATGTGGAAGAATCCGAGCTTTGATCTCAGCGTTCGCTTCCCCGACCGCGCGCCGTTGGGCGCGAACTGGGAGGAGGCGGCTGCATTCGATCTGCTCGACCTGGTCATGATCCCGCTCCGCAAGCGTGTCGCCGCCGACCACCTCGCGGCGGCACAGCTTCGCGTTGCGGATGAAGTCGTGAAGCTCGTCGCCGAAGTGAAGATGGCGATGTATGGCCTTCAGGCCGACGGTACGATGCTGGAACACCGGAAGACCATTGCGGACATCAGTCAGGTCGCGCTCGATCTCGCGCAGCGGCAGCACGAGGCTGGGAACATCCCCGACCTTGCGCTGGCGCAACAGCAGGCGGCTTACAACGCCACGCGGCTCGATCTGGCGATGGCCGAAAATGGGCAGCGCGAGCATCGCGAAAAACTCAATCGCCTGCTCAGCCTGTGGGGCGGTGACACCGCATGGAAAGTCTCAGGCGGACTGCCGCCGCTCCCGGAGAATGACGCAGTCCTTCGCGGGCTCGAATCGCTGGCCGTGTCTCAGCGCCTCGACCTCGCCGCCGCACACATGGAACTTGGGGGGATCGTCCGCGGGCTCGGCATGACGAAGACCTACCGTTACATCGGCGCGCTGGAATTTGGTGTGGATACCGAGCACGGGTCCGACCGCCAGAATCTGACTGGTCCGACGTTGCGGCTGGAGGTACCGCTTTTCAACCAGGGCCAGTCGCGCATCGCACGGGGCGAGTCGGAACTGCGACGTGCCGAGCGCAAGCTCGAAGCCCTCGCCATCGGCATCCGCTCCGATGTGCGCGTGCAGCACGACAAGCTGGCGGCGCTGCGTGAGACCGCGCGCTTTTACGAAAAGGAAGTCGTGCCGATCCGCCGCGACATCACCGCCGGGATGCTGCTTCGCTACAACGGAATGCTCGCCGGAAACTACGAACTGTTCACCGCGCGCACGGAGCAGATCGAAGCGGAGCACAAGGCCATCGAGGCGTTGCGCGACTATTGGATGACGCGCGCCGAACTCGAACGAGCCGTGGGCGGCAGCCTGCATGCGCGCCCTTCCACCAGGACGACGACGAAATAATTTCATTCACACACGACCATGATTACCCGACGCGAACTCATCACCGGCGCAGCCGCCCTCGCGGGAGCCGCCGCCCTTCCGCGCACCGCAGGTGCGCAGGAACCGCACATTCATCCCAGCATGAAACCGAAGCCCGCCGATGGACAACCCGAGCCGCCCGTGTGGATGCGCCCGCCGCACCCGGAGCCGGGCGAGCCGGGCAGGCACTACACGCCTACCGTCACGCTCAACGGATCGACGCTGCCGTGGAAACTCGTGGATGGCGTGAAGGTTTTTCACCTCATCGCCGAGGAAGTGCGCAATCACGAATTTGCGCCCGGCCTGAAGGCGCACTGCTGGGGTTACAACGGCCAGGTCCACGGCCCCACGATCGAGGTGGCCGAGGGCGACCGCGTCCGCATTTACGTCACGAACAAACTGCCCGCCGCGACGTCGGTGCATTGGCACGGCATCGTGCTTCCGAACGGGATGGATGGCGTCGGCGGCCTGACGCAAAAGGCCATCCAGCCGGGCGAGACCTTCAAATACGAGTTCACGCTCTGGCAGCACGGCACCTTCATGTATCACGCGCATCACGATGAGATGACGCAGATGGCGCTCGGACTCATGGGCATGATCGTCATTCACCCGCGCGAGCCAAAGGGGCCGCGCCCGGATCGCGATTATGTGTATCTGCTCAGCGAGTGGAAAATCGTGCCTGGCACGATGCGGCCCGACCCGAATGAGATGGTCGAGTTCAATGTGCTGACCTTTAACGCCAAGAGCTATCCCGGCACTGCGCCACTTATCGCGAAGACCGGCGACCGCGTGCGCATCCGCATCGGCAACCTCTCCGCGATGGACCATCACCCGATCCATTTTCACGGGCACTACTGGTGGATCACCGCGACCGATGGCGGCGAGATCCCGGAAAGCGCGCGGTGGCCGGAAGTGACCGTGCTCGTGCCGGTAGGCAGCACGCGCACCGTCGAGTTCATCGCCGACAATCCCGGCGATTGGGCGATGCACTGCCACATGACGCACCACGTCATGACGCAGATGGGTCACGGCTTGCCAAACCTCATCGGCGTCAACACCGAGGGCTTTGACAAGCGTGCGCGGAAAGCCGTCCCCGGCTACATGACGATGGGCGAGGCCGGCATGGGCGACATGGGCGAGATGGGAATGAAAGTCCCGCGCAACTCGCTCCCGATGATCGGGGCCAAAGGACCGCACGACTACATCACGATGGGCGGCATGTACACGAACATCAAAATCCGCGACCATCTGGAGAGCTACGACAAAGACCCCGGCTGGTTTGAAAAGCCTGCTGGCACACTCGCCACCAACGCCAGCGAAGAAGACCTGAAGCGCGATCTCGGCTTCATCCCCAAGATCGAGCACGGCACCGGCTGAGCTTGGGCGAAGTTTGCAAGCACGACGCTGGTCGCGCGGTCTGCGCCGCGCGGCATTCCGATCACGGGGCCTTCTATTTCAGCCCGAGGATCAGCCGCAGCGAATCGAGACGGAGGTGCGCATAGTTCAGTGCGATTTTGAGGTCGGCCTTCTGCGTCTGCACGGCGGTGATTTCCTCGGGGCGGACATGGTCATTGATCGTGCGCAGTGTTTCGAGGCGTTCGATTTCGTCCTGAAGCTGTGTGCCCATTACCTTGACGGCATCGGCAATGACGGTGGCCATGCGCGTGGTGGCGAGCGCCTGCGCGGCGGCGAGCATGGCAGGGAGGAGCTTCTTGCGCATCGGGCCGCGGTCGAGGAGGCGGAAGATGTCGCCCTTTTCCAGCTTCGCGGAGCGCACGGCTTCATCTTCGCTGCGCTCGGTCATCGTGTGATCGATCACGATGCGCAGCGGCGTGGGCGGCAGGAAGCGGTCTATGTGCAGCGAAGCGGGTGCGACGCATTCGATGACGGCGTGGATTTCGAGCAGGATGGATTCGCTGCCGGAGTTTTTCCAAATGCCGAAAGCCGTGTTGCCGCGCTCCGAACTGAGCAGCAGGTCGAGTGCGCCGCTGAGCAGCGGATGGTCGCCGCTCATCAGGCCGAGATCCTCGCGGCTGAGCGCGCGCGTGCGGTCGAAGGTCACGGACATGCCGTCCTCGGGCAGCGACGGAAGCGCATCGGTGATCAGATGGCCGGGCTTCAGCAAATATGCGCGGGTGCTGAGATCGTCCACCTGCACGCCGAAGTGATCGAGGAGGCGCACGCAGAATTCCTCGAAGCCAAGGTCGGTGTCCGCGGCGCGAATTTGTGCGATCAATGCGGCGGCGCGCTCGGGTTTTGAGGAGTTCAGTTCGAGCAGGCGGTCGTGTCCGCGTTCGAGCTTGCCGGCGACTTTCGCGTGCAGCGTGCGCGTGCGCTTGATGAATGCGGTCAGCTTCTTTGTGGCAAAGTCGTCGCGCAGCGCGGACAGGTCTTTATCGAGATCACGGGCGATCTCATTCGCGCCGTGAGGATTTTTTTCAAAGGCGTTCAGCCCCTCGTGGTACCAGCGCGCGAAGATCTCGCCTTCGGTGCCGGGCACGTATGGGACGTGGATTTTGATCGTGGCGCTCTGGCCGATGCGGTCGAGGCGGCCGATGCGCTGTTCGAGCAGTTCGGGATTTTCCGGGAGATCGAAAAGCACGAGGTGATGCGCGAACTGGAAGTTCCGCCCCTCGCTGCCGATCTCCGAGCAGAGCAGGATGCGCGCGCCTTCATCGCTGGCGAAGAAGGCGGCATTGCGATCGCGCTGCAGCAGTGTGAGGCCCTCATGGAAAATGCCGGCGTTCACTTTCACCGCGCGCTGGATGCGGTCGGCGATGTCCTCGACGAGTTCGCGCGTGCGGCAGATGAGCAGGATTTTTTC
>JBDSAR010000152.1:0-1918 GCA_039922035.1 Chthoniobacteraceae bacterium | reverse complement strand
GTGACGAGGGTTCATTTTTTGGGCAGGTCAATGGGTTGAAGCGGGTCCACGTCCCACTCGGAGGCTTCGGCGTTGGCGTCGCGCCGCGAGAGGACGAACGTGAAATCATTCTTGAGGGAGAGATCGTTCCGACGTCCGTCCGATCCGCCACTGAGGACGACGTATCCCGATACCGTTCCGCGTGGCGCAACGATGGCGCTCAGATCCGTGAGCGATGGCGTCATCACGCGATCCCCCGCGCGCACTTCCAGTCGCTCGGGTGCGTGCTCCAGCGGCTTGTCGCTGCGACTCACGAGCGTGATCTGAAAAACGAGCGTGTCCTCCTCGGGAAAACGAAACGCCTGTTCGCATCGCACCTCGTATTCACCGCAATCGCTCACCGACGGCTTCTCGTGAAGGTCGCGATACTCGACGCCTCGTACCGCTTCGGGATGATACGTCTTGAGCAGCGCGAACGCCTTCGCCGTGTCGAGCAATCCGAGCAGCCGCGGCGGTGTCAGCGCGTGCGCGTGCAGGCGGCTCTTCTCCGGCTTGCTTTGCAGCACAACGGAATACAACGGCACCGCACTTTCCCGCAGCTCGAAGACGTAGGTGCGGTTGTTCCAGCGCACGTTGAGATTCGTCGCCGCTTCCTTCGCCAGCGCCCGCACGGAGAGATACGCCGTGCCTTTCGTGTGCGCGATTTGGAAAAGGCCGGGCGTCTTTCCGTCCGCGGTGATCAGCGCGCCATCAATGGCTGCGATAGGCGACGGGAAACTGATCGTCGTCACGCGCGTCCCGGAAACCGGGACTGCATAGACCGTGTGATCGTCGAGCGTGAAGTCGCGCACGGGCGGCTCGGCTGCGCCGGCCAGCGCCGTGGTGAGCGCGTATGCGAGGGAGATGAAGTTATCGAGTGGGTTCATATTTGAAGTCCTGGATGGCGGTCGGGAAGCGGCCGTTCTCGACCATGTTTGGGTTGCGCCGCATTTTGAGTTTGAGCGTGAAAGGCACCGCCTCGGTGAACGCGCGGTCCTGGAAAATGCCGCCGCGGATGAGCTGTCCGCTGATCTGCGTGAGCACGAGATCGGCGCGCGTTTCGAGGAATTCGATCCTCGCGATCTCCGCCTTCTGGTGGAGCTGCTTCGCCTTGAATTCCTGCTCCTCGCCCGACCACTGCGAGCGGGCCTTTTCGTATGCCTCCTTCAGGAACATCTGCTTCACGAGTTCCGGGTGATCGAAGCCCTTCGGATTGCGTTCGAGAAATGCAACGGTCGCGAGCGTGCTCTGCTGCGCGTGCAGCTCGCGCGCTTCCTGAAATTGCAGCAGCGGCGAAACGAAGAACGTGCCCGCCGGATCGATGATCACCACGCGTTCGCGTTCCTTCAAAGTGCGCGCAAGCTGGATGCGCTCGACGGCAGCGCCGATGATTACGGCGACTGCGACGAGGAACCAAAATCGCGCGAGGCGATCCTTGTCGATGAGAACGCGGACGGGATCACTGCGTTGATCGCGAAAGCGCGTTGGGCGCGGTTCCGGTGTGGTGGTGCGGAGTTCGGGTGTGGATGTTTCCATGGCTAGTTTTTGGATTTGCTGAGGAGTTCACGAACGGCCTCGTCGCCTGCGGGATCGTTTTTCTTCGGCGACGACGGCTTGCGTGTTGCGCTGCGCTGGCTGGCGAGCGCGCCCGGCAGACTTCCCATCGGCGAATAAGAACTGCCGCTGCTCGACGCCTCCGCTGCACCCATCGCCGCCGCGGCTGCGCCGCCCGCCATTCCTGCGACAGCCGCGCCTGCCCCGCCTCCCGCGCTGATTGCACCGGCAGCGCCAACTCCCGCAGTTGCACCCGCTGCTCCCGCCGTGGCAGCCGTGGACGCAAGCGCCTGCCCGACCTGCGCGCCGGTCGCAATCGCCTTTTGAATGATGTACGGCGCGGCAA
>JBDSAR010000151.1:0-9773 GCA_039922035.1 Chthoniobacteraceae bacterium | reverse complement strand
TCGAAAATCGCGCCCACTTTTGCCAGCGCACGCGCACGCTCGCGCTGCACGCTGATGCCGCCGACGAACGCTTCGCCTTCATCAGGAAACACCATGCCGAGCAGGATGCCGAGCGCCGTGCTTTTTCCCGCGCCGTTGTGCCCGAGCAGGCCGAAGATTTCCCCTCGCTCGACTGAAAACGACACACCGTGCAGGGCGGCCTTGCCGGCGAAACATTTTTTCAAATTCGCGAGCCGGATCGCTTCCATCATTTCTGCGGCGTGTCGTTCACAAATGTCAGCTCTTGCGACGCATGGCCGTCCGCGTAGAGCACGTTTAGTTTGTTCTCGAGGTTCGGGTGGAAGCCCTCCTTGTCGCCCATCACCATGATGTGTCCCGGCTCCTCGATCGGGTCCATCGCGAGGAAGCTCACGCTCAGGTTGGCGAGCCGCTGGCCGTTCAGCTTGTTGTTCCAGAGGTAGCTCGTGCCGGTCGTCTGCGCGAGATGCTTGCTGTCGTCCGGACAGGCAAAGACGCGCGCATCCGCGACGTATGGGCGCAGCTCCGTGTCGAGCACGGGGACCGCGTCGGTCTTGCTTACGCGCGCCATCGCGAGTTCGGGAAAAACACCCTCGTGCTCGCCGACATAGCGCGCGAGCGCCGAACCGATCTGCCGGAGGTTCTGCATGCACACCACGGAACGCGAATAGCGCAACGAGCGCTGCCACCCCGCCGTGACCAGGGTCGCGAGCAACGCGATGATCGCGATCACTGCGAGCAACTCGATGAGCGTGAAGCCAGCACGACTGCGCGCCCGGATGGAATTCAGTGCGACCATTTCACCGTCTGCTCCAGTGCCTCGAGAAAAGGCAGCGCGTCCATCTTCGCATCAATCGTCGCGTCGCTGTAAAAGGACTTCAGCCCCTGATCCACGATCTTCTTGAACTGCGGATCATTCACATCCCGCCCCTCGCGATCGCCTCCGTGCGCATGGAGATCGTCCACCGCCTTCTGCACCATCCGCTTCCGTTTCCCCGGCTCCATCTTGTTGAAGTTTTCCATCATCTGCCTGAACCCCGTGGGCAGCACGAGGTCGAGGTAGCGGCTTTTTTCCCGGTCGTTCAGCGCATCCCAAAATCCCGCGAGCCTGCGCTGCTTGTCGAGTTCGCGACGCTGATCGTAGTCGAGCCGGTTCACCTGCGCCGCCACGCGCTCGATGATCTTCGCACGGTCGCCTGCGGCCTTGCCGTCGAGACCATTCGCGCCCACAAATTCCGCGATGCGCTCGGGCGTCGGGCGATTCTTGCGAACGATCCAAATCGCGCCGCCCACCACGCCCCAGACGAGGACTACGAGCACGGCAATTTTGATCCAGTTGGGACGCATGGGTCGGAAATTAGGCCACAAAGACGCTGCGCTCAATCACGATCCACACTTTGGCATGGACACTGCTAAACTCATACGTGCGAGGCGCGGAAGCCACGAAATATAAACCTATCGTAAAAGCCGTTCCAGCAGCCTTCGCAACGCAGCCTTCGGGCTGCGCTTCTTTTTGTACCGAAGTGAGCCTCACGGGGAAATGAGCCCTCACTCCTTCGTCGGCGCAGTGCCGCTGGCGTCCACCTTGTAGCCCCACTTCGCGATGTATTCCGCCGCTGGCCGGAAGTCGTCGTGCTGCTCGGCGAGCTTCCCCTTCAGCATCGCGTCCATCCGCGCCAGGAGTTCCGCGTGCTCCGGCTTGCCGACGAGATTGTCGAGCTGCCACGGGTCTTTTTCGTTGTCGAAAAGCAGCCACGCCCCTTCGAGTTCGCGCGCATACGTGAATCGCACCGTGCGAATGCAGCGGTATTCCCTGCCACCGCTGCGCCGTGAAAATTCCCCGAACGGCGCATCGCACTGCACGATCGCCGCGCCACCGGACGGATCCTTTCCACCGCGCATGTAGCCGGTGAAATCAAATCCCTCGACGCTCTTCGGAATCGCGACTCCGCAGAGGCCGAGCAGCGTGGGCATCACGTCCTCCGTGTTGATCGTCCCCTCGACCCGGCGCGGCTTGATGCCGAGTTTCGCGGGTACGCGAAACAGCATCGGCACGCGCGCGGATTCCTCGAAGGGCTTCTGCTTCCGCTGCATCGCGTGCGACGAGAGCATGTCACCGTGGTCGGATGTAAAGACGACGATTGTGTTGTCGTCCACGCCCGCGCTTTTCAAAGTGGCGAGCAGGTCGCCGACGCAGTCATCCAGCGCGGCGCAGTGCGCGTAGTAGCCCGCGAGGTCCACACGCGCGCGTGCCTGTGCGATGCCGTTGTCGGGCACGTTGCCGCGGAGCCTGATTTTCTCCGGCGAATACATGTCGCGGTATTTCTGCGGTGCCGTCTCGTAGGGATTGTGCGGCGGACCCCACGCAAGCCAGAGCAGGAACGGCTTTCCCGTTTTCGCACGCGACTCGATGTAGCCCTGCGCGTCGTGCGTCTGCGCGATGGCATCGTAGCCGTCCCATTTCAATTTCTCCGGACCGTCCGCATAGTACGGCGAATTGTTGTACGCGTGAGTGCATTCGAGCACCTTCCAATAATCAAAGCCCTGGCGCCGTTCGGCCGGGATGAAACTCGTGCGCCCGTGTCCATCCACATGCCACTTGCCGATGCACCCCGTGTCATAACCCGCACCTTTCAGCACCTTCGCGATGGTCACGGCGTCGGGACGCAGCGGCACGTCATTGATGAAAATCCCGTGCGTCAGCGGACGCTGCCCGGTGAGCAGCGAGGCGCGCGTGGGCGAGCACACAGGCATGCCGGAGACTGCCTGCGTAAAATTCACGCACTCCTTCTCCAGTCGGTCGAGATTCGGCGTCTTCACATTCGGATCGCCCGCAAAGCCGAACGCCTGCGAGCGCCACTGATCGGCGATGACCAGCAGGATGTTCGGCGGGCGATCCGCCGCCGTGCCATTGGTGATGCCCGCGAGGAAAAGCGCGAGCGCGGTGAATGCCGGGATGAAGGTTTTCATTCTGCGCCTTCGGCCTTCTTCTTTTTTTTCGCGTTCGGCTTGTCGCCAGCATCGGGCGGCAGATCCTTCAGCGCGAGCGCGCGGAATTCTTCCGTATGCTTCTCCCACACCGCGGACATTTCCTTCACGCGCTCAGGCTGCTTCACCGCGAGATTGTTCGCCTCCGCGCGGTCGGTGCGCAGGTCGTAGAGTTCCCAAGGGCTGTCCGCACCAGCGGCGACGATCTTCCAGTCGCCCATGCGCAGCGCACGATTCTTCTCATGCATCCACCAAAGGTATTCGTGCGTCACCGAGCCGTCCTTCGCGAAGACGGGCACGAGGCTCTTGCCCGGTGCGGGTGGCACGGGCTTGCCATCCCACGACTCGGGCGCCTTGCCTCCGGCGATGTCGAGAATCGTCGGCACGAGATCGATCAGGTGCCCGGGATTGTGCCGCAGTTCGCCGCGCGCCGCGATCCCCTTCGGCCACTGCACGATGAACGGCGTCGCGATACCGCCCTCGTGGACCCACGTCTTGTGCCGGCGGAACGGCGTGTTTGCCGCGCTGGAAAATCCCGGCCCGAGGCAGAGGAAGCTGCCCGCGGATCCAGGCGCTGCATTCAGATCATTGCCATCACCGCGCACCATGATTTCCGCACTCGCACCGTTGTCGGACAGGAAAATCACGAGCGTGTTTTCCATCGCGTGCATCGCCTTCACCTGCGCGAGCACGCGACCTATTTCCTGATCCATCCGGTCAATCATGGCCGAATGGATCGCCATCTTCACCGCCTGGAATTCGCGCTGCTCCGTCGTCAGTTCCGTCCACGGAATCGGCCTGTTGCTCTCGCCCGGCCCGAGCTTCGCGATCTCCGCCGGGAACGCATACGGCGGGCCGATGTCCGGTTCGAGCTTCGACAGCGTCGTGTTCACGATGCCCGTCTTCTTCTGCCGCTCGAACCGCTCCTCACGCGTGACGTCCCATCCCTTGATGAAGCGGTCGCGATACTTCGCGATGTCCTCCGGCGGCGCTTGCAGCGGGAAATGCGGCACGGTGAACGCGAGATACTCAAAGAACGGCTGGTCCGGATGCTTCTCCGCGTGCTCTCTGAGGCACTTGATCGCGTGGTCGGCGAACGCGGTCGTCGTGTAGTAGCCGCTGCCGGGCGTCACTGGCGGGAGCGGCTTGTCATCCTCGGAAAGCTGGCGTGGCGCGAAGTTGCGGTTGTGATCATCAAGGACGTAGCTGTGATCAAATCCGCACTCGGTCGGCTTCCCGTCCACGTGCCATTTCCCCGACTGATACGAGCGGTAGCCGAGCGGCTTCAGCATCTCCGGCAGCAGCCGCGCCCACTGGGGACGCGCGCCCTTTCCGCCGCCCGGTCCGCCAGGGAACGCATCGCGCCGCACCGACTGCGCGTAGTATCCGGTGAGGATCGCCGCGCGCGACGGCCAGCACCGGGCAGTATTGTAAAACTGCGTGAAGCGCAGCCCGTTCGCCGCGAGCGAATCGAGATTCGGCGTGCGCACGTCACCGCCGTAGCAGCCGGCATCCGAGTAGCCCATGTCGTCGGCGAGAATGAGAAGGATGTTCGGGCGTTTGGCATCCGCTGCGCGCAAAGGCCCGGACGCCAATGCGAGACAGACGAGGACGAGGAAGGAAGGGAGTTTCATGATTGGGGCGCTGGCATACTAATCCTCAATGAAGATCGGAACTTGGGGAGCAAGCATGGCTGTTTTTGATTTTGCGGATTTCTTCTGCGGAGATTCAGCGTTCATGAATCGCGTCCAATTGAACGGCCTGTCATTTGCCTGCGCGACTCCCGGCGTGCTGCGTCCCTCGTTTACGACCCTGTCCATGAGCGCCGTGAGTTCGGCGACGATCTCCGGTTTCTCCGTGAGCAGGTTTTCCGTCTCACCGAGATCATCGGCAAGATTGTAGAGTTGCATTGGCTGATCCTCAGCGCCCTTCCCCCAGCCGCCGGAGCCGGGGCCGAAGATGAGCTTCCACGGCCCCTTGCGAATCGCGGGCAGACCACCGGAGGACTGGTTTACGGCAAATGCGCGCACCGGCTTCTCCGAACCACGCAGCAGCGGCAGGATGCTGACGCTGTCCTCACCCACATTCGCAGGCAACTTCGCGGGCAAAATCTCCGCGAAGGTCGCCATGAGGTCCGCCTGCTGCACGAGCTGATCACAGTGCGAACCTGCCGCCACCACGCCCGGCCAGCGCACGATGAACGGCACGCGATGCCCGCCTTCCCACACGTCCGACTTGCAGCCGCGCAGCGGCCCGCTCGGAAAGTGTCCCGCCTTCTCCAGTTCCTCGACGCCGATAGACGGCGCACAGCCATTGTCGCTCGTGAAAATGACGAGCGTGTTTTTCGCCACGCCGCATTTTTCCAGCGCAGCGAGCACACGCCCGACGATCGCATCCGTCTCCATCACAAAATCTGCGTACGTGTTCAGTCCGCTGCGCCCCTTCCATGCGGTCGGCACCGCGAGCGGCGTGTGCGGACTCGTGAGCGGCAGGTAAAGAAAAAACGGGCCGCGACGTTTTGCGGCGCGCTCGATGAACTGGCACGCATGCTCCCCGAGCACAGGAAGGATCGCATCGAGGTTCCAGTTCGCCAGCGCCGGGCCCTGCATGGAGGCAAGGTTCGCCATTTTCACCAGCAGTTCCGCGGGGAGAAAGTGCGACGGGATTCCGCGCGTCCGTTCGTCCTCAATGAAACAATACGGCGGCCAGTTCGGGACATCCGTGCCGAAGTAGCTGTCGAACCCCCGCCTCGTCGGACCGCCCGCGATCGGTTTTGAAAACACGTCACTCCACGCCGAACGATGGGCATCACTTGCCACCGCACCGTCTGAAACTTTCTCACCGCCGCCGGCGAAAAATTTCCGCTGCCCGTCGGCAATCGGCCAGTCCCACCCGAGGTGCCACTTTCCAATCGCCGCCGTGTGATACCCGTGCTGCTTCAGCAACCCCGCGATCGTCAGCCGCTCCGGCGCGATGAGCGGCCCA
This sequence comes from Chthoniobacteraceae bacterium, assembly GCA_039922035.1. GTDB lineage: Bacteria > Verrucomicrobiota > Verrucomicrobiia > Chthoniobacterales > Chthoniobacteraceae > SXWH01. Next base: position 3,782 of record JBDSAR010000151.1, on the reverse strand, counting down.
CCAAATACACCGACGATTCCCGACTGCAGCCGCGTGCGCCAGTGCCAGCGCCCCGTCAGCAGCGTGTAGCGGGACGGCGAGCACACACCCGAACTCGAATGCCCGTCCGTGAACCGCATCCCCTGCGCGGCAAGACGGTCAATGTTCGGCGTCGGGATTTTCCCGCGCTCCGTGTTGTAGCAATGCACGTCTCCGTACCCGAGATCGTCAGCGAGGATCACGACGATATTTGGCGGAGCGGTCTCAGCCGCAATGGCACCACACGGCACGACGCGAAGCATGAGTAGAAAGACGAATGCGAACAGCAATTCCACGCATACCGGGCATCTGGGGAGACGAGGCATCCCGCAGCGCTATCCTACTTCGCTGCCGCTAGGAAGACCGCAAATGAGGCAAAAAGTGCGACGAAGAAAAATGCGATGGCGGTGCGCAGGCAGCGGAATTTCCGCCGGAGCAGACGCGAAGTGAGGAAATTTTGCGCAATGTATTGGTCGTCGAGCTGGCCGGAATCGAGCACGGCGTCGAAGCGCTGCGTGTATGCCTTCACGCTGCCTGTCCCCGCGATGTCGCCCCAGAAAAGCACACTGTCGCCCGTTTTTGGAAGGCGCGGAAAAATGGTCGCGCCGGCCATGATGACAGAGATCGCATACGAGCCGAGTGCGATGAAAAACAGCACGCGCCCCCAAACCGGCTGCGGCATGTCACGAAGAAGGAAAGTTCCCGCCGCGACATTGCCCGCGAGAAAGGCCGAGGCTTTGGCGTCAATCACTCCGACGTAGTGATTGAGCAGGCCGTTGACCTGTCGCGAAATCTTGATACGCCGGAGTTGCAGAGGATCGGGTTCGCTCATCTTCACGCAGGCTTGCAGAACCGTGTGAACTCCGCACGGCGGAAAAACGAGCACGCACATTTTCCGACGCATTCGGCTTGCTCCATGGGGCCCGCCCGAATTCCCGGGCCGCGCGAGCCGTCAGCATTCTTCAATGCTCCTGCAAACGGCAGCGCGCTCACGGAGTCGGGCAAAACCCGCCGTGCTTTGCGTGATATTTCTGATGATATTCCTCCGCCGCGTAGAATGGCGCGGCGAACTCGATCTGCGTGGTGACCGGGCCGCGGAGCGTGCCGCCCGCATCGAGTTTCGCGGCGGAAGAGCGCGCGGCGGCTTCCTGCGCGGGCGTGGTGATAAGGATTGCCGAGCGATATTGGCTGCCGACATCCGGCCCTTGCCGGCCGCGCTTCGTCGGGTTGTGATTTTTCCAAAACACGCCGAACAACTGATCGAAGCTCACCTGCGCGGGATCGTATTCCACCTCGACGACTTCGGCGTGGCCCGTGTCATGCGAGCACACGTCCTCGTATGTCGGATTTTTCGTGCTGCCGCCGGAATATCCGACGCGCGTCGCGGTCACGCCTTTCACTGCGGCAAACGTGGACTCGACTCCCCAGAAGCAGCCCGCACCGAGGATCACTTTTTCCCGCACGGGCTTGATGCCGTCCTCGCGGAAGGTGAGTGCGGCGGAATTGATGCCGTAGCGCAGGCTCGTGGGCACGGGGCCGTCGTCGAAGACGTGGCCGAGGTGCGACTCGCAGCGCACGCAGTGGACTTCCGTGCGGTCGATGCCGAGCGCGGTGTCCTGCGTGCTGCCGATATTTTCCGCCGCGACGGGCTGGAAAAAAACCCGGCCAGCCCGTGCCGGAGTCGAACTTCGCATCCGAGCGAAACAGCGGCAGTCCGCAGCCAACGCACGTGTAGAGCCCGAGTTTGTGGTTGTCGTGGAAGATACCGCAGAACGCGCGCTCGGTACCCGCGGTGCGCGTGACATTGAACTGCTCAGCCCTGAGCTGCAGACGCCAGGCTTGCTCGGACTTCACTACCTTCGGGACGATGATGGGCGCGGTGAGAACGCCGGCGGCATCCACGAGGCGGACGGCGACGGGATTTGCATCGGTGGTCATATGCACGGGGCGGATACGGCGGCGGCGGAATTGATCGGCCGCCGCGAGGATGCCCGCGGTGCCGAGGATGGCGGCGAGGAAGGTGCGTTTCGTCATGCAGGTGAGTCGGAACGGACGCGGTTTCCTTGCGACTTTTCGATCCGCCTCAATCAGCGCCGCGAGGGTTCGCAGAACCATCCGAATTCCGCCCACCGAGAAAACCAGTCGCGGATTTTTCCCGCGCATTTTTCCGGCGCATCGGTCGTGCCGGCAAATGCGGTCTCGCACGCGGCCCCGAGTGTCGCGCCGGCGTGCAGTGCGAGAAGGAGCGCATGAGCCTCGCGGTCGTGACGCTTGAAATAGACGGAATTTTCCAGACGATGCACGGCGAGATACACCGGTTTCCGGCTGCGGCGCACCGTGAGTTGCGAGCGCTTGTGGTGGTCGGACGCGCCGACGGCATTGCTGACCGCAGAAAATTCGGTGCGCTTCAGTTTGCTCATCAGCTCATCCACAGGATGCGAAAGCTCCAGCAGGACGATGTAGGGCTGAAGGCCGAGCCGCAGACGATCCGCCGGAGTGCGCGCGAGCTTTGCAGGCTCGATGACTTTGCGCGCCGGCTCGTCGAAAGCCAGCACGCGCGCCCATTCCAGTCGCGCGACATCGAGCGCCAGGGCGGAGCGCGGATGGGTGAGTTGGGGATTCGCTTCGAGAAAGGCCGCGAGCTGCGCGCCTAGGTTTCGCAGCGTCCAAGACGTGGATCCGTGCCTTTCGAGATACGCCGTCGCGAGCTGCTCAAACTTCCCCTCACCGAGCACCGCGCGCAGTCCGCTAAAATCCTCGCCGAATGCACTGAGCAGGCGCCACCAGTATTGCTGGTTGTAAATCTGCAGCCGCTCGAAGGACGTGAGGCGGTCATTTGGCTTGATGAACCGCTCCGCGACCCCTGCGCTCGACGACTGCATTCCCTCGTCCACCGTGAGCGGCTTCATCAGCGCGCCAGAGATCGCACGCTGCATTTGCACCAGGCCCGAAGCGGCCTTCGGACGGGAGGCCGGCTTAGGCCGCGAGGGTTTTTGTTTTTGCATGCGGAAGATGGCGGTTGGCCTTCAGCGCCTCGCCGTGGACGTCATCGAAGCTCGGGATGCGGTCGTCCCATTCGAGCAGAGTCGCGGTGTGCCCCACACGACGGATCGCGTGAGCATACATTTTCCACACAGGATCAAGCACCGGGTGATCGTGCGTATCGAGGAGGTATTTTTTGAACTTCGTGTGGCCCGCGATGTGAATCTGCGCGACACGCTGCGCAGGGACTGCATCGAGATACACGTCCGGATCAAAGCCGTGGTTTTTCGATGAGACGTAGATGTTGTTCACGTCGAGCAGGATTCCGCAGTCGGCACGCTCGACGACTTCATTGAGGAATTCCCACTCGGTCATTTCCGATGCATGGAACTCCGCGTAGCTGCTCACATTTTCCACCGCGACTGGGATGCCAGTGAAGTCCTGCACTTCCCGGATATTTCGAGCAGTCCACTCGACGGCCTCCCATGTGTACGGCATCGGCAGCAGATCGTGCGTGAAGCGCCCGTCCACGCTGCCCCAGCAAAGGTGATCGCTCAGCCACGGCGTCTGCGTGCGCTTCGTGAGGGCCTTCAGCTTTTTCAAATGCTCGCGATTGGGACGCGAAGCGTTGCCGAAATACATCGAGACACCATGCTGCACGACGCGGTACTGCTCGAGGATGCTGTCGAGCGTGGCGAGCGGACGCCCGCCATCCACCATGTAATTTTCCGAGATGATCTCGAACCAGTCCACGACTGGCTTCTTTTCCATGATGTGGGCGT
>JBDSAR010000150.1:0-10882 GCA_039922035.1 Chthoniobacteraceae bacterium | reverse complement strand
CCGGGCGTGCAGGCGGATTCGTAGAGTGCGCCGATGTAGCCGAGCACATCGCGTCCGGTCGGCAGCGTAATCTCCTCGCCGCGCTGATGCTGACGAATTTGTTCAAAAAGCCACGGGTTGCGAATCGCCCCGCGCCCGATCATCAGCCCGCGCGCGCCGGTGAGCGCGAGGACATCGGCTGCCTTTGCCGCGGAATAGACGTTGCCATTTGCAAGGACGGGACAGCGCACTGCCTCGACGGCGCGCGCGATGTAGTCGTAATGGACTTCGCTGCGGTACATCTCCGAGACAGTGCGGCCATGCACGGTGAGCAGATCGATCGAGTGACGCGCAAAGATCGGCAGGAACTCGTCGAATACGGCGGGATCATCGAAGCCGATGCGCGTCTTCACGGTGACCTTTACGCGCACCGCATCGCGCAGCGCGCCGAGGATCGCGTCCACGCGCTTCGGCTCGCGCAGCAGTCCGCCGCCGGCGCATTTCTTGTAAACGATCGGCGCGGGACAGCCGAGATTGAGATCGATCGCTGCGACCGGATATTCCTGCAGCTTGCGCGCGGTGCGAACGAGCGACGGGATGTCGTTGCCGATCATCTGCGCGACCGCCGGACGGCCCGTGGGATTTGCGGTGATGGATTCGAGGATCCATTTCTCCACATTCGAGTCGGCGTGGACACGGAAGTATTCGGTGAAATACACATCGGCTCCGCCATAGCGCGCCATCAGCCGCCAGAACGGCAAGTCCGTGACTTCCTGCATCGGCGCGAGCGCAAGGATCGGCTCAGGGCGATCGAGCAAGGTTTGAAGTGAAGCGGCTGAGTCCAAGCGCGCTGCCATAGCGTCATCCGGCGGATGCCGCAAGGGAGCGCGATTGCAAGTGCGTTGCAAAGCGGCGGGCCGTCGCGCACCGTAGTTGTAAGAACTTGAAGCACGCAAAAGTGACATTCCAAAAACCGAAGACCGGCGACAAAGGCAGCCGAGGGGCGCTTTTCGACCTCACTTTTCCCGAAGTCGAACGGCTGCTGGTTGCCGATGGCTTACGTGCCATTCACGCGAAAGCGCTGTGGAAATGCATCTACCGCGGAGGCGGCATCACAGAGGAGAATGTCGCGGGCTTTCCGCCGCCGCTTCAGCGCTGGATCACGGATCACCATGGAGGGCTCCGAGTCAGTATGCCCGAGGTCGAGGCGGACCTCCGCAGCAACGACGGGCTCACGCGGAAATTTCTGCTGCGGCTCGGCGACGCGCAAACGATCGAGACGGTGGCGATGGGCTATCCGGGGCGGTTCACCGTGTGCGTGAGCACGCAGGCGGGCTGTGCGATGGGCTGCGTGTTTTGTGCGACGGGGCAGATGGGATTCTCGCGCCACCTGCGCCCCGGCGAGATCGTCGCGCAGGTGCTCCACGCGCGCGATGCGCTCGCGAGCGACGGCAAATCCGGACTGCGCAATCTCGTGCTCATGGGCATGGGCGAGCCGCTGCACAACTACGACTCGGTGCTCGCCGCGCTGGAGATCATCAGCGACACGCGCGGGCTGAACATCGGGCCGGCGAAGATCACGATCAGCACCGTCGGCGTCGTGCCAGGCATCCTGCGACTCGCGGAGGAAAGGCGCGGCTACAAGTTGGCGGTGAGCCTGCATGGTGCGACGGACGAGGAGCGCTCGGCACTCGTGCCGGCGGGAAAACGCTGGCCACTCTCCGAACTGATGGATGCGTGCCGGACTTACTGCACGAAAACGCAGCGGCGGATTTTCTTTGAGTGGACGCTCATCGCCGGAGCGAACGATTCGCCCGCCCAGGCCCAGCGCGTCGCTTCGCTCCTCGCGGGACTCGATGCGCATGTGAATCTCATCCCGCTGAACCCCACGGGCGGATTCGCCGGCACCGCGACTTCGGGCGCGGCCGCCACTGAATTCCAGCGCGTGCTGAAGGCCGCGGGCATCCCGAGCACGGTGCGGCAACGGCGCGGCATTGATGTCGCCGCCGGCTGCGGCCAGTTGCGCACTGCGCGCGAAAAAACCGTCGCCTGAGCCGCGCTACTTCGCGAATTCCGCGTAACGCTCGTTCTGCTTCGCCGCGTTTTCGTCACCCTGCGTGATGAGGATGCGGTATTTCAGCGTGATGCTCTGCCCGGCCTTGAGCGTGTAGTCGCCCGAGCCCTTCGGCTGCGTCTTGTCCATGTCGTATTCACAAAACGGATTCGCCGCGAAGAGACCGTAGTCGCGTGCGTGCCAGCGCGTGGGGTTCCGCGGGTTCGAAGGATGATCCATGAAAGTGATCGCGTACGACTTGCCATCAATCGGGCCCGCCATCGTCACCCACTTCGAATGCTGGCCCCACACCGCCGTGTCTTTCAGCCCTTCGCTATTCAAGATGTGCCCGACACCGGGACTCTTGCCCTGCTTCACCCGCATGCTGTCGGCGATGCGCAGCGCAGCGCTGCCTTCCTTGGTTTCGCCGAAGATCGCGTCTTTGTCGCCGGCCTTCAGCGTCACTTCAAAATCCAGCATCCGCTCAGTCTCCGGACCTGCGTGGATCCGCAGCGTTTGCACCGATGTCAACGCACTGGATCCGTCCGGCATGGTCCAATTTTGCGCAGTCTTCAGCACGCCGACCTTCGCGCCCGGTTCCATCGCCAGCACTTTCACATGCTCGGTTTTGCCGATGGGATTCTTCGGGGGCTTGGCACCGAAAGTCGCGGCCTCGCTCCAGAAATCCACGCCGTTCACGAACCCGTGCGAGAACCACATCGAGCGGTGATGCGGATGATCGGTTGATTCTCCCTCGACCTTTTCCATCGGGAAACTGCGCGTCATCTTCGCGCCGTCCGGGCCGATCAGCGGATAATAATAGATGTGTGACGAATCGCCGTGGCGGTATTCCGTGAAAAGCGAGCCGTTGATTTTCACGGACACGCGATCCGGCTTTTCCTCGAATGTCACATCAGCACGGGCAGCAGCGAGGAGGACGGGAAGCGCACAAAGCACAGGGAGGATGGGGCGGAGCATAGGCCGGTGAGTTTCCCTTGCGGGTGAAAAGGCGCAAGCGAAATGGAGCCGCGCCCATTTTCAAAACGGCGGCGGCAGGGCGCCGCCCCGTGTCATTGACAGCCTTGCGCTCACTGATAGCTTCGCCGCCCTTTTCCATGAAACGAGCCATAGCAAGTGATCGCGCACCAAAAGCAGTCGGCCCCTATTCGCAAGCAGTTGCCTTTGGCGATCTGCTGTTCTGCGCCGGTCAAATTCCGCTCGATCCCGCGACCGGAGAAATCACCAGCGCGAACGTCGCGGAGCAAACCGAGCGCGTCATCGAGAACATCAAGGCGGTCCTCGCGGTGAATTCCATGACGCTGATTGACGTGGTGAAAACGACCGTGTTCCTGACGACGATGGAGGACTTTGCCGCGATGAATGACGTGTACGCGCGGCATTTCGTGGAGCCCTATCCCGCACGTTCGACGGTCGCTGTCGCCGGCCTCCCGCGTGGCGCGAAGGTGGAGATCGAAGTTACGGCGGCAAAATCACGGGCCTCGGCTTGAAACCATGACTGACGACGAAATCCTCTCACTTTTCCGCCAGACGAATGCGCTTCTCGAAGGGCACTTCGTGCTCCGCTCCGGGTTGCACAGCCGGCAGTTTTTCCAGTGTGCGCTCCTGCTGAAGGAGACACCGGTGGCCGTGCGCATCTGTGCGGCGCTCGCGCAGAAAGTGCGCGGTGTCGGCGCGGAGATGGTGATCTCGCCAGCGATGGGCGGCATCATCGTCGGCCATGAGATCGCGCGCACGCTTTCGCTGCCGCACATTTTTGCGGAGAAGGACGAGGGCCTGCTCGTGCTGCGGCGCGGATTTGAAATCAAGCCGGGGCAGAAATTCATCATCGCCGAGGATGTCGTCACCCGCGGCGGACGCGTGCAGGAGACGATCGACATCGTGCGCGCCCGTGGCGGCGTGGTCGTGGCGATCGCAGTGATCGTGGATCGCTCTGGCGGCAATCTTCCCGACTTCGGCGCACCGTTCTTCTCGCTCATGAAGCTGAACGTCGAGACTTTCGAAGCCGACAATCTCCCACCCGATCTCGCGGCCACGAAGGCCATCAAGCCCGGCAGCAAATAGTCCGGCATCACACCCAACCTTTCCCTTTCAAATCATGAATCCTGTTTCCTGGATCCTCAAAAAATTCTTCGGCTCGAAAAACGCACGCATGGTCAAGGCGCTCAAGCCGGTCGTCGCGCGCATCAACCAACTCGAGCAGGAATACCGCTCGCTCAGCGATGACGCTCTCCGCGCGAAAGTCGCGAAGTGGAAGGAAGAGCTGAAGCCACTCGACTGGCCCGCGCAGCAGACTTACCTCGACAACATTCTCCCGGAGGCGTTCGCCGCGGTGAAGAATGCGGCTTTCCGCCTGAACGAGCGAAAGCAGCAGTTCACCGTCTGCGAGCAGCCGATGACGTGGGCGATGGTGCATTTCGACACACAGCTCATCGGCGGCTACTGCCTGCACAAGGGCATGATCGCCGAAATGGCCACCGGCGAAGGCAAGACGCTCGTCGCCACACTCCCGCTTTTCCTGAACGGGCTCACGGGGCGCGGCTCGCATCTCGTCACGACGAACGACTACCTCGCACGCCGCGACGCGGAATGGATGGGGCAGCTTTATACGTTCCTCGGGCTCACCGTGGGCATCATCCAGCACGACCAGTCGCCAGACTTGCGTCGCGAACAGTATGCCGCGGACATCTGCTACGGCATGAACTCGGAGTTCGGCTTCGACTATCTCCGCGACAACGGCATGGCCACGAGCAAGGAGCAGCAGGTGCAGCGCGGGCACTGGTTCGCGATCGTGGACGAGGTGGACTCGATCCTCATTGATGAGGCGCGCGTGCCGCTCATCATCAGCGGTCCCGTCACAATCTCCACGCACCAGTTCGACAAGTACAAGCCGCTCGTGGAGCAGATTGTCAAAAAGCAGGCGATGCTCTGCAATCGCCTGTCTAACGACGCCGCCAAGCTTTTCGACGAAGCCGTCGCCGAGCAGGCTGCCGGCACGGCGGCAAAGGTGAAGGGCTCCGATCTCAGCAAGATGGAGGAGGCCTCGCGGATGATGGTGAAGGTGAAATGGGGCCAGCCGCTGAACAAAGGCTACATGCGTGCGATGGAGGATCCCGAGCGCCGCAAGGCCATCGAAAAGATGGAGCTGTCGTTTTACGCCGACGTGCGCAAGGAGGAGATGTGGAAGCTCAAGGAGGAGCTGTTTTTCAACATCGATCAGCGCGCCCACGAGGCCGACCTCACCGAGCAGGGCCGCGAATTCATGAGCCCCGGCGATCCGAATGCATTCATGCTGCCGGACCTGCCGACGCAATTTGCCGAGATCGACGGCGACGAATCCCTCTCCGAGCAGCAGAAGATCGAGAAGAAGGCGAGGGCGCAGGAAGAGATGAATGTGCAGAGCGAGCGCATCCACAACATCTCGCAGCTCCTCCGCGCGTACTGCCTTTACGAAAAGGACGTCAACTACATCGTGGCCGAGGGCAAGGTTGTCATCGTGGACGAAAACACGGGACGCACGATGCCCGGCCGGCGCTGGAGCGACGGCCTGCATCAGGCCGTCGAGGCGAAGGAAGGCGTGCAGATTGACAAGGAGACGCAGACGCTCGCGACGATCACGGTGCAGAATTATTTCCGCCTGTACAAAAAACTCGGAGGCATGACCGGCACGGCGGAAACCGAGGCGAACGAATTCCACGATATCTACAAACTCGATGTCGCCGTGATCCCGACCAACCGGCCGTGCGTGCGCAAGGACGGCAACGATCTCATCTTCAAGACACGCCGGGAGAAGTACAGTTCCGTCGTAAAGGAAATCGGCGAAGCGCACGCGAAAGGACAGCCCGTGCTTGTCGGCACCGCGAGCGTCGAGGCATCCGAACTCGTCTCGCGCATGCTCCAGCGCGCGAAAATCCCGCACACGGTTCTCAACGCGCGCCACAACCAGCAGGAGGCCGAGATCATCGCGCGCGCCGGGCAGTTCGGCGCAGTCACCATTTCCACGAACATGGCGGGCCGCGGCACCGACATCAAACTCGCGCCCGGCGTCGCCGAGGTCGGCGGACTCTACGTGCTCGCCACGGAGCGCCACGAATCACGCCGCATCGATCGCCAGCTCCGCGGCCGCGGCGCACGCCAGGGAGATCCCGGCTACTCGCGTTTCTACGTCAGCTTCGAGGACGATCTCATGCGTAACTTCGGCGCGGCCGAGCGCATGACGAAACTCATGGAGCGCTTCGGCATGCAGGAAGGCGAGGCGCTGGAGCACTCGTGGCTGAACAAGTCCGTCGAGACCGCGCAGAAGCGCGTCGAGCAGCGCAATTATCTCATCCGCAAACGCACGCTCGAATTCGACGACGTGATGAACAAGCAGCGCGAAGTCATCTATGGCTGGCGCAATGACGCGATCAACACCGACGATCCGCGCGGGCTGCTGTACGATGTGATTGACGATCGTATCCCCGAGAAGATGGAGGAGTTTTTCCCTCAGGGCGACATGCCCCAAACCGAAGGTCTGCTGCACTGGGCAAACCTCACCTTCCCCATCTCCGTGGACAAGGAATCCATCGCCGGCAAGACCGAGGAGGAAGTCGGCACACTGCTCATTGAGCGCGTGAAGAAAGCCTACGAACTGAAGTCCCAGCACGAGGTGCCGGAACAGGTGAAAGGCCTCGAGCGTTACATCACGCTCGGCGCAATCGATCGGCTGTGGCAGGAGCACCTCTACAGCATGGACAGCCTCCGCGAAGGCGTCTATCTGCGCGCGCACGGCCAGAAGGATCCGCTGATCGAGTACAAGCAGGAAGCCTACAAAATGTTCGAGGAGCTCATGGGCTCCATCAAGGACGAGGTGCTGAACAACCTCTTCCGCAGCACATCAAACATCATGGCCTTCGAGAGCTTCCTCTCGAACCTCCCGCAATTCCTTTCCGCGCCCGATGAAAATAGCATCGCAGGCGGCATCGCCGAACCTTCGCCGCAACCCGAAGGCGAGCCCGAGGCACAGATCAATCTGCCCGCGCGCCGCGAGGAACCGAAAGTGGGCCGCAACGAACCCTGCCCCTGCGGTAGCGGAAGAAAATACAAGGACTGCTGCGGAAAGAAGGCGTAGCGCCGACTCCGCCACGCCATCGCATCCCGCTTCTAGGCTGCGAGAATCGCGAGCGCCGCGCGTTTCGCCGCACCGCGTTCGCCCAGGCTTGCGATGACTTCCGCCTGCGCGCGCTGCTGCTCCTCGCGGGCGGAAGTGTCTTCGAGCAGCCGAAGAATTTCCGCGGCAATCGGTTCGGGCTGTGCGGCGTCCTGCAAAAACTCACGCACGATTTCGCGGCCGGCGAGAACGTTCGGAAGGCCGAGCCACGGAATTTTCACAAGGCGCTTTCCCACGATCCACGTGAGCCACGCGACCTTGTAGAGAATGACCATCGGCAGGCCGAAGAACGTGCTCTCCAGCGTCGCCGTCCCGCTGCACACCATACCTGCACCGGCGCGCTGCATGAGATCGTGCGCCGTCCTCAGTGTGATCGCACAAAATTGTCCATCGCACCCATGCACGCTGAGCATTTCGCGCATCTCTTCCGCGAGCGATTCCCGCGCTGCCGCCGCTTCGAATCGCAACGCCGGACGGGACTGCCGCAGGCGTTTGGCCGCCTCGATCATGATGGGAAAAAGCTTCCGCACCTCTTTGCCGCGGCTGCCGGGCAGCAGGGCGACGAGGGTTGCATCCCGTCCGCTTTCCCGCTGCGGTTGGCTGTCGCTCTCACTTTCAAAAAGCAATTCAGCCTGGCGTGTGCCAGCATTGTTGGACACGCGCTTCTTCTGTGGCGCTCCCGAGTCACGCTGAACCTCCGGGACGGCAGGAACCGACGGCAGCCTTCTGGCTTCAAGCGAATCCAGCAACGGATGCCCGACCAATACAGCGCGCAATCCGGCATTCGCGTAGAGCGGCAGTTCAAACGGAAACAGACACAGCATGAGATCGAGAAATCTCGCCATCTTCGGGATTCGCCCCCGATGCCACGCCCACACTTGCGGGCTTACGTAGTGAATGGTCCGCAGCCTTGGCATGCGCCGCTTCGCTTCCTTCGCCAGGCGCATATTGAAGCCGGGATAATCAATCGTGATCAGCATGTCCGGTTTCGTGGTCTCGATTTCACCGAGCATCCGGTGGAACTGCCTTCGAAAGTAGCCGTAATTTTTCAGCACGTCCCACAGCCCGACGACAGCCTCGTCCGCCCAGTCGAAAATCGCATTGCCTGCGAATGCGCGCATCTCGCGCCCACCCGCGCCGAAAAACTCGGCGTCAGGCGCGCGTTCACGAATCGCCCGCAGCAATTCCACCCCGCGCGCATCCCCGCTCGCTTCGCCAGCGACGACGTAGAACTTCATGCCGGCTTCACGTTGGCCGCCTCGATCTGCCGCGTGATCTCCAGCGCAAGTTCAAGTGCGGCGGTCGCCTCGCGGCCCGAGACCTTGGGCTGCGCGCCGGCGCGCGCGCATTCGACAAATGAAACCAGCTCACGCTTCAGCGGTTCGTCTTTGTCGATCAAGACAGGCTCGCGCACGATCCGCTTGCCCGCAAACTCCGTGACAATCGTCGCATCCGTCGCGAGGCCGAAAATCTTCCCGAGAAACGTGCTCTCCTTCTCCCCTTCACTGGCGAGGCGCAGCAGGTAGCCCTCCTGCTTTTGGTAATCGAGCGAGAGGTACGCGTCGGGCTGGAACACGCGAATCTTCCGCAGCTTGTCCTGACTGATGCGCGACGCGGTGATGTTCGCGACGCAGCCATTTTCAAAACGAATACGCACGTTCGCGATGTCCTCGCGCTTGCTGAGGATTGCCACGCCGACGGCATCCACCTGCACCCACGGCGAGCGCACGAGATGCAGGATGATTTCCAAATCGTGAATCATCACGTCGAGCACCACGCCGACATCGAGGCTGCGCCCCGGATACGGTGAGAGCCGCGTGGCCTCGATGAAGCGCGGCGCATTCAGCCGCTTCTCCAGCGCAGGCATCACGGGATTGAATCGCTCGATGTGCCCGACCTGCAGCACCAGCCCGTTCTGCTGCGAGAGGTCGCACAATTCGCGCGCCTGCTCCGGCGTCTCAGTGAACGGCTTCTCGACGAGCACATGCTTGCCCGCTTGGAGGAGCTTCTTTGCGATTTCAAAATGTGTGACCGTCGGCGTCGCGACCGTGGCCGCATCCACGAGTGTGATGAATTTCTCCAGCGAAGTCACCGGCTCCGCGCCGAATTTCGCAGCCATCTCGCGGGCCACATCCTCGCGCGTGTCGAGCACGGCCGCAAATTTTGCACCCGGGATCTCGGAGAAAATGCGCGCATGATTTTTTCCCATGCTGCCAGTGCCGATCACGCCGAGGCGGATTGCGGATTGCGGATTGCGGATTGCGGAATTTTCCATGCGTCAGAGTCCGAAAATCGAGAGTTTATGTTGCGCGGCGAGTGCGGTGACGCGGTCACGTTCGAGGATGATCGTGCGTCCGGCCTCAATGCCGATGATGCGCACGCCGGCATCGCGACACGACTCCAGCGTGATGGGGCCGATGACGGGCACATCGAAGCGCAGGTCCTGATCCGGCTTGCTCACTTTCACCATCACCGCGTCGCCACGCCCGAGCGCGCCGCCGCGTTTGATGCACTCGTTCGTCCCCTCGAAGCCCTCGACGGCGAGCACGGTTCCGTTTTTCACGAGCACGGTCTGGCCGATGTCCAGGCGGCTCACTTCCTTCGCGATGTCGTGCCCGTAGCGCAGGTCATCCTCGACGCGCGATTTGATCTTCGGCCCCGCGATGAGTCCGGCGGGCGCAAGGTGGTCGCCCATGAAAGTCGTCGCGGGCAGCAGTTCGACGCCGATCTTTTTCATCTCGTCGCCGATGGCGGCGAAGATCGTCTCGGCATTGCGGCGCTTGAGACGCGCGAGGAGGAAGAGCGCTTTGAAATCGGGGCGCAGGTCGAAGAGATTTTTTGGCGCTATTTGCCCGGCCATCACCGCATGGCGCACTCTGCTCTTTTCGAGATACGTGAGCAGCTTTCCGAGCTGGCCCACGCGCAGCCATTCGATGTCATCCACTTCGGCGGCGAGCCGGTCACTCGTCTCGTCGGTGAAGGACGCCGCGACGATGCGCTTCACGCCCGCCTTCCGGGCACCACGCGCCATCGCAAACGGGTAGCTTCCGTTTCCTGCGATGATGGCGAGTGTCTCGGGCGTTTCCAAATCCCACGCAACTTACGCGGTCCGCGGCGTGCGCGGCAATTCCCAAGCACCGGCTTCACCGATGCACGCTTTTGGAACGCTCAGGGACATTGCGCCTTGACCGTGCCAGACCCTCTCGATTGGGTGGAATAAGATTTCGTCACTCGACATTTCATCGCATCTTCGGCCAGGCTGTGAGGCTTCCGGTAACCGAGCATTCGCTGGGACACCACGACAAACAAAAAAACAAACCACACACTTCGCGGCGGCATTTGCGGCACGCACAAGGAATGCCCGCGTCTAGTCGCACACGGCCCCGACTTTTCCGCATCACCCGGTGAGCAGTGAACACACTTCGAACCGAAAACCAAAACCCGATGAAAATGTCCGCACGCCGCCTTCGCTTCCTGACCTTGTCCTCGCTGATTCTCACCGCCGCTTCGCACACCGCGCGCGCGACGACGGTGACTTACTTCGGCGCGGACAACGGTGTCTGGACCACGCCGGGAAATTGGAACCCCGCCGCTGTCCCGGCCATCAATGACGACGTCTTCCTCGGCTCCCATAGCCTTGTCATCAATGATCTGCACGTCACCTTCAACGAGACCGTCGCGAC
>JBDSAR010000149.1:0-2933 GCA_039922035.1 Chthoniobacteraceae bacterium | reverse complement strand
GGTGATTCGAATTCGCAAGTCCCGGCACACTGAATGTTCGTCTCCATACGGGCCGAGGTGCTTGCCGATGCACGGTCACAATCGCAAGATGAAATGCGGGCGTGCGGAGAAATGGAATGCCGGATGCAAGCCCGCAGGATCGCATTCTGCCTCGGGTGGGCTCGAATGCCTCGCTACGCTTTCTGTCCGCCAAAACGGCACAGCGGCGATGCAAGTTCGGGGGACGCTCCCGCAAGATACGGTTGGCTCAACGGCCTGTATTGCGGCAGAGTTCCAAAATTCAAAGGGAATCAATGACGTTCAAAAAACGAAAACGGAGATGGAATGCAGGCCACAGCGGTTTCCGCTGCGGAAACGACAGTCCGATATTCAGCGCAAGAACCGGGGTCCGGTCATTGGATCGAACCATTCAACCTCGATCGAAAACTCAATGGGACTGACGCGCACTCTGGAAGTCAGCGCCCCCTTCGATCCCCCTCGCGAAATTCTTCAACCACCGCCACGGCGCGGCAGCACCGTTTCACGATGAAATGGTTCACGGATTTATCGGCATTGCAGCCGGTCGCCTATGCCGTGCTCATTCTCACGCTGGTCGCGGTGATTGGCCTGGCAATTGGACACATCAAGGTCCGCGGCATCCAACTCGGGGTCGCGGGCGTGCTTTTTGCGGGGATCATCTTTGGCCATTTTCATCTCACGCTCACGCCGGAGACTCTCGGGTTCGTGCGGGACTTCGGGCTGATTCTTTTTGTTTACACGATCGGCATCCAGGTGGGGCCGGGATTCCTCACTTCGCTGCGACGGCAAGGGCTGCCATTGAACGCACTCGCCGTCGGAATCGTGCTGTGCGGCGCGGCGCTCACGGTCGCGAGTTCGTGGCTGCTGCACATTGACATGGCGGCGGCGGTCGGAATTTTTTCCGGGGCGACGACAAACACGCCTTCGCTCGGCGCGGCGCAGGAGGCGCTCAAGCAGACGCCAGGCATCGAAGCGGTTCGCGCGAGTCTGCCGGCACTCGGGTATGCGGTGGCGTATCCGTTTGGAATCATCGGCATCATCCTCGCGATGGTGCTCATGCGCGTGATTCTGCGGATCGATCCCGCAAAGGAGGCGAAGGCCTTTGAGACCGAGCAGTTCAGCGCCACCGAGGCGCTGCACCGGATGAACGTGCGCGTCTGCAATCACAATCTGAACGGCCTGCGGCTTCACGAAATCCCGAGCAAGGACGCGCTTGGTGTCGTCATCTCGCGCGTGAAATACCTCGGCGAGACCGAGGTCAGCGTCGCGAATGCGGATACTGTTTTGCACGAGGGCGATATCCTGCTCGCCGTCGGCACGGCAAAGAGTCTGCACGAGTTCTGCCTGATCGTCGGGCAGGAAAGCCCGGAGGATCTGATGGAAACTCCGGGGCATGTCATCTTCCAGCGCTTCATGGTGACGCGGAAGACCGTCCTCGGTAAAACGATCCGCGAACTCGAACTGACCCAGCGATACGGCGTCACCGTCACGCGCGTGATGCGCTCGGAAATCGAGATGACCGCGGTGCCGAATCTCACGCTGCAATTCGGCGACTCGCTGCAGGTCGTCGGCAAGGAGGCGGACATCGCGAAGGTCGCGGCGGTGCTCGGCAACTCCGTGAAGGAACTGAACCGCACGAGCTTCATCACCATGTTTATCGGCATCGCGCTCGGCGTGCTGCTCGGCATGCACCCGTTCTCCATCTCGAATCTGCCCATGCCCGTCCGCCTCGGCCTGGCCGGCGGCCCGCTCATTGTCGCCATCGTGTTGAGCCGCATCGGGCGGATCGGCACGCTGCTCTGGTACATGCCGCTCACGGCGAATCTCGCCCTGCGCGAACTCGGCATCACGCTCTTCCTCGCGTGCGCCGGACTGAAGGCGGGCGAGCATTTTTTTGAGATTCTCTTTTCCAGCCAGGGCCCAATCTGGATGGCGTGCGGCGCGATCATCACGCTGGTGCCGCTGCTGCTCGCCGCATTCGTGGGGCGCTTCTTCATGAAGCAAAATTTCATCAACCTCTGCGGCCTGCTCTCCGGCAGCATGACCGATCCGCCCGCACTCGCCTTTGCCAACGCCATCAACAACTCGGACGCACCGTCGGTGGCCTACGCCACGGTCTATCCGCTCACCATGCTTCTGCGCATCCTCGTCGCGCAGTTGCTCGTCGTATGTTTTGTGCGCTGAAAAATTTCGCCTCCTCCCGGATGAACATCGTTCTGCGGCGCGGCCCCGTGCCGCCGCAAAGGGAATATGAAAACGAAACCAGCAAAAACCGCAGGCACGCGGCGCGAGATCAGCAGCCGTGCGTCCGCATCACATCAGGGAAAACATCACCGGCGCGCGATCCTCGCGTTGCTGCTGCTCGCCCCACCGTTCGCAGCAAGCGCGTCCGAACACCCGACCGCGCCCGCTGACGCCACGAAGGCGCAGGCGTCCGATCTCACGCTCGACAATTTCTTTGCCTCGGGCTGGGATGAGCCGTGGACAAAAAGACAGCGCGAAACGCCAGACATGTCGCTGCTGCGCGTGCAGACGAATTTTCTGGTTCAGCTCTTCCGCACCGACTTCGCGCTCCAGCAGAATCCGCACAGCGCTGCAAGCCGCGGCAGCGATTCGCTCACCGGCACACTGGAATACGCGCTGAATCGCCGCCTCATGCTCGCGCTCATCGGCAACTACCGCTGGCTCGATGCACGCAAGGGCGACGACCGCGACGGCGGCGCATTTGCCGCGTTCGCGCGGGTTCAGCTCGTGGACAAGGCACACTCTTCACTCGCGACGACGCTCCGCGTCGGGCTGCCCAGCCACGACCTCGGCGAGAAAACCACAACGGTGAGTTTCGCACTCGCCGGCTGGCAGGATCTCGCGCCCGTCGGCCTGTCCCGCACCGGCCTCTACTACCATGTGCAGGAGGA
>JBDSAR010000148.1:0-1542 GCA_039922035.1 Chthoniobacteraceae bacterium | reverse complement strand
CGACAGGATCAGCGCAGCAGCGAGAACCAAACGCCATCGGGCCAACCACACGCTGACACGATTCAGGAATTTATGAGGGGAGGACATGGCGAGAATTGAACCCCGCAAATCGCTGAGGTTCCAGAGTCTTTCGTCCCGCTTTGCTTCGGGATACCTTCCTTTCGTCCGTCGCAGGCTACTTCGGCTGCATTGACTCGTAATGTAGCCGGGCGACCTGCCCCATGTAGCCGGGGCCGCCTCGGGCGTTGGACTTCATCGCGAGGGTGACGGCTTTGGCGAGGTGTTCGCGGGCGGCGTCCTCGTGGCCGATGAGATCCTCGTTCAGGCCGACGTAATAGTGGGCGAAGAACATCACGGTCGCGTTTTCGCTGAGGGACTTTTTTTCCATCTCGGCGAGCACTTCTGCGCCGGTCTTTTTGCCGGCGAGCATCTCGTAGATCGCGGGGAATGGCTCGCGGTCGAAGCGCGTGTATTCGAGCATCTGCGTGCGCGCTTTTTCAATGCCGACGACGCGGGCGTTGCCGAGGAATTGCCACACGCCGTTCTCGCGGTCGTGGCCGTCGTAGGCGTGGTATTTCTCGAACTGATTCGCTGACTTCGCGAATTCACCCGCGAAGAGATATGCGATGCCGAGCCGCCAGTGCGGAGCGTCGTGCGAGGCATCGAGCGCGATCTCCTTTTCAAAATCCGCGACCGCGCCTTTCGCGTCGCCGAGGAAAAGCAGCACGTCGCCGCGGCGCGTGAGCCATTCGGTGCTCGATGGTTCCTTCGCGAGGGCATCGTTGGCCTCGGTGCGGTTTTTTTCAAACGAGGCGATCATCTCCGCGCGGCGCTCGGGCGGGATCGGCGCCTCGGCGGCGAATGTGGCTTGCGTGAGCAGGAGTGCGGTGAGCGCGACGCGGAGCAGGGGAGCGGGGCGGCTGTTCATTGCGGATAGTTGGCTGCGAGGATGGCGTGGTGTCGAGTCCCAGCGTGTGTGCGGCGCGCATCTTCCGGGTGGAGCATGCCACTGACGCTGTTTTTGGCCACTGGCCGAAAACACTTCGCAGCGTGTGGGTATCATGCAGGCACAGCGAACACTTGGGCTCGCTGCGCCATCAGGCGTCTCTTAATGCCCGCGCCCAGTGGCCGCGGACGGGCACTCGGGTCGGGTGCTCGACTCAGGAAGCGGATTGGCCGCTTCATTTTCTCCGCGATGGTCAGCTACTTGCCGATCTTCGGGCCTTCGCCGATGTCTTCTGCGGTGGGCATATGGATCTCGCGGATCCAGATGTTCCGGAAGCGCATTGGGTTGCCGTGGTCCTGGAGTTTGAGTGGGCCTTTTTCACCGTGCGCGGTGTAGGTGCCGACCTGCTTGTGCGGGGTGCCGCCGATGAGCGCGGTGTGGTTCTGCGTCACGACGCCATTGTGCAGCACGGTCACGACGAGAGGCTTCGCGAGCTTGCCGTCCTTGAAGCGCGGGCCTTCCACAAGGATGTCGTAGGCCTGCCACTGGCCTGGAGGGCGGGAGGCGTTCACGCGCGGGGGCATGTAGCCGTAGAT
>JBDSAR010000147.1:0-11123 GCA_039922035.1 Chthoniobacteraceae bacterium | reverse complement strand
CCGAGGCCGATGTCCCAGATGACAAAAGGCCGCGCACATTCCCCTGCCCGCTCGATGATGCGCGAGCCGGCGATGTGGAGTCCGCGCGCCTCGGCCATGGGGCCGATGACGGGATGGAAGGTTTCGCCGTGCTCCTCCGAGCGCAGGCTGGTCGCGCCGGAGGCGACGGTGACGAGGGTGAAGGCGCTCATCGTGGGGCTCGGCGTTGGTGTCGGCGGGCGGCGCACGGACTCGCGGACAGGAATGTCCGCGCTACGTCACTCGCCGGCGAAGAAACCCATGCGGCGGAACTTCTGGTAGCGTTCCTCCAGGAGCTGATCCATCGGGATTTTCACCAGCTCATCGAGGTGGTGCGTGATGGCGGTGCGAAGGTTCGTGATCGCGGCCTCCTGATCCTGGTGCGCGCCGCCGAGCGGCTCGGGGACGACGTCGTCCACGAGCTTGAGTTCGCGCAGGTCGCGCGCGGTGAGCTTGAGCGCCTCTGCGGCCTCGGGGGCGTGCTTGCGGTGCTTCCACAAAATCGCGGCGCAACCCTCGGGGCTGATCACGGAGTAGTACGCGTTTTCCAGCATGAGCACGCGGTCGCTCACTCCGATGCCGAGCGCGCCGCCGCTGCCGCCTTCACCGATGACAATGGCGACGGTGGGCGTGCGCAGGGTCATCATGTCGCGGATGTTCGCGGCGATGGCCTCGGCGATATGGCGCTCCTCGGCGCCGATGCCGGGATACGCGCCGGGGGTATCAATGAGCGAGACGAAGGGCAGTCCGAATTTTTCGCCCATGCGCATGAGGCGCATCGCCTTTCGATACCCCTCGGGATTCGCGCAGCCGAAGTTGCGGTGGATGTTTTCCTTCGTGTCGCGGCCCTTCTGCTGGCCGGCGACGACGCACCGGTGCTTGCCGATGGTGGCGAGGCCGCCGGGCATCGAGGCGTCGTCGGCAAAGCGGCGGTCGCCGTGCAGTTCGACGAAGTCGGCGAAGGAAAGCTGGAAGTAATCGAGCGTGTATGGGCGCGCGGTGTGCCGCGCGATCTGCACGCGCTGCCAGGCGGTGAGTTTCGAATAGACGTGCCTTTTCATCTCCTCGACCTTCGCCTCCATGCGGCGCACCTCGGGGTCGAGGTTCACGTTGTTTTCGCGGCTGTGCGCGCGCAGTTCCCCGAGCTTTTGCTCCAGTTCCACGATGGGCTTCTCGAAGTCGAGTGGCTGTGAATTCATGCGTCACTCCATGATCACGGGAGCGCCCGATGGAAGCAAGATCGCGATTTCATTCATGTGCTCCGGCGCGAGGCCGATGCCGCCGCCGGGCGGACGCTGCACGATGGCCTTCGGGTCCGCGGGCTGCGTGTGCAGTGAGCAGCCGGGGATGCTGATGAGCATCATGTGATAGGCGTCAAAATACGCGAGCTTCGCCGGCGGGACGGTGCCGGCGCTGTCGAAGGCGCGCTTCTCGGTCACGCGGCCTTCCTGCTTCGGACGGATGGGCGCCTTGCCGCCACCGGGCCATTCGGCGGCGGGATATTGCCGGAAAAATTTGTCGCCATTGTAGATCACCACGCGCTGCTTTTTCTGCTGCACGACAAGGCGGAATGCGACGTGCGGCGCGAGCAGGCGCTGGTTCGGGTGCAGGTATTTTCCCTCGATCCGGTTCAGGTACGTGAGCAGTTCGACGGATATTTTCGTGCGTGCCGCCACCCGTGGGAGCGCATCGCCGCTGCGGACGATGTAGGTGTTTTCCTCGTTTGGCTTCGTGGCGAAAAACTCCGCGGCGTTAATCTCGCCGAGCATGTCGTTGATGCCGTCGCGCTTTGTGGAAGTGGGGAACTCGCGGAGGAACTGCTCGATCGCCCTGCGGCTCGCGGCCCTGTTTCCCGCGCGATGGATCTCCACGCACTTTTCAAAATCGGCGAGGCTCGGATCGGGCGGCGGGGTCGGCGGCGGCAGCGCTTTGTCTGCGTGCAGGCGCTGCTCGGGCTTCACGTACAGCTCGTGGATCGCGAGCCAGCATGCACCGAAGACGGCGGACGCGAGGACGGCGATGACGAAAATCCGGAGCAGCACGGCGGGGGAAAATCAGCGGCACCCCGTCGCGGCAGGGACGGATGTGCGGCCGGGTTCGGGAAGTTGCCGGGCCACCCTCAGAGAAGTCCGCGCTTGCGCCATTCATTCACATTGCCCGCAGCGGAACGCTGGATCATGTCGGTGGCGAATTTCAGCAGACACACCTCCCAGCCCTCATCCACGCCGTGAATGACGGTGCTCAGCGGATCCTCCGCGTGGTCCACTTCCACCCGCAGACGATCAAGCACGGCGTCCACGGAATCATGCACGATGGACTCCTGCATGTCCGACTTCCGGAATTGGAAGCCATAGCGCATCACCGCCATCTCGGAGGCGTTCTCGCGCAGCCAGTCCACGAATTTCCCGGCCTTTTCGCCGAAGCCCTCGTCGAGCATGCGGTGGAAATTTTCCGGCGTGATGATCGCCGGACGTTCCGCGTGGAGACGCCCGTCGCGCACGCGCACCTGACCGGCGGTGTCCATGAGTTCCGTGACGAGAAAAAAGCGGAACACCGTCGTCCCGAACGTCTCAATGCGGTTCTGCGGGGCCACCGTCACGCGGGTGTTTTCGATGGCGTATTGGATACTGTCCTCGTTGAGCATTTTGGAATTTGGAAACTAATCCTGAAAGCCGGTGCTGCAATGAAACTTTTGGCAGCGACGCATTCTGCGCGCACTTTGAGGCACCGCTTGACTTGCGTGGTCCGGTTCCTAGCCTGCCCGCAATTCCGAACCACATCCATCGTGAGCCAACTACGCCTGCTGCTTCTCTCCATCGTCCTCGCCTTCTGCTCACACACCGCCGCGATGGCGCAGACCAAGGTGCTCGACGGCATCGCCGCCCTGGTGAATGACGACGTGATCACCTATTTCCAAGTGCGCGAACTCACCGGCGCGCTGGAGAATTCGCTGAATGCCAATTATTCCGGCAACGCGCTTTCCGAGCGCATCAAGGAAGTCCGCGTGCGCGCGCTGAACGACCTCATTGACCGGCAGCTCATCCTGCAGGAGTTCAAGAAAATGAAGGGCCAGATTCCGCCGCACGCGATTGACGACCGCGTGAACGCGATCATCCGCGAGGAGTTCGGCGGCGACAAATCGGCCTTCATGCGGACCATCGCCGCGCAGGGATTCACGCTCGATCGGATCCGCAAGATGGAGGAGGAAAAAATCATCGTGCAGGCCATGCGTTCACGCGAGGTGAAGAGCGAGCCGCTCCTCGCGCCGGGCGCCGTCGAGAGCTACTACCGCCAGCACATCCAGGAATGGACCACGAACGACGAGGTGAAACTCCGGATGATCAAAATCACGCCGGGCAGCGACCCTGAGAAAAAGCGGAAGATGGCGCAGGAAATCCGTGAGAAGCTCACCCGTGGGGCAGACTTCGGCGACATTGCCCGCGTGTATTCCGAGGACTCGACGCAGGACAAGGGCGGCGACTGGGGATGGGTGAAGCATGGGGACCTGAATCCCGACATGGAACAGGTCATCTTCCGCCTGCCCCTCGGCAAGGTCAGCGAGGTCATCCAGCTCAACCAGATCTACTACATTATGCTGGCGGAGCAGAAAAAAGGCGGGGTATCCAAACCGCTCAAGGATCTCCGCAAGGACATCGAGAACCGCCTTTTGCAGGTCGAGCGCCAGAAAGATCAGCAGGAATGGCTGCAGCGGCTGCGGAAAAAGGCGTTTGTGAAAATCTACTGAGCATTCCTGTCGCAGAGCGGCGACGCGCATTCCAGGTCCCGACTACTCTGCGGCGATTGGGAGCGAGGAGGCATCGGACAATGCCCGAATTGGGAAATGACGTCCGGAAAAAAGCGCACGTCCTCTTCACCTGCGAAATGCGATCTGAGCATGAACAGGCATTCTGAAGCCCCGCCCCGGACGGCAGACATCCCGGTTGACCGCTTCAGGATGCCCTCTACATTCGACACCCAAGGCAAATCATAAATGGCACAGCAAAATCCTCGACAGAACCGCGAACAAGAACCCAACGGCGGCAACGGGCCCGAAACCAATTTCAACTGGCGCGGGCTCGTGCTTTTTGCAGCCGCGATCCTGCTGATCGGGGGCGGCTTCTATCTCCGCGGCCCAAATGCAAACACGAAGACTCTCACGTATCCGCAATTCCACCTCGCGCTCGATCAGGAACTCATCGCTCAAAAGGATCTCAAGCTCGTCTCCGAGGCCGGCACTCTTGAAACGATCCGCGGGAATTTACTCAAGCAAAAGGGCGGCACGGAAGGCGTGCCATTCCGCACGGCGCTGCATCCGGCACTCGTCAAAAGCGAACTCAAGGAACTGAAGACGCACGGGCTCATTCCCGAGATGGAGGCTGGGAACAACAACATGCTCGTCTCTTTGCTGATGCAGTTCCTCCCCATCGCCCTCATACTTCTGCTGCTTTATTTTTTCTTCCGCCAGCAGCTCCGCATGGCGGGCAAGGGCGCGATGAGCTTCGGCAAGAGCAAGGCCCGCATGATGGCGCGCGACAAAAACAAGGTGACGTTCAAGGACGTCGCCGGCGTCGAGGAAGCGAAGGACGAGGTGAGCGAAATCGTCGAGTTCCTCAAAGACCCGAAACGTTTTCAAAAGCTCGGCGGCCGCATCCCGAAAGGCGTGCTCATGGTCGGACCTCCGGGAACCGGCAAGACGCTGCTCGCCCGCGCCATCGCTGGAGAGGCGGATGTGCCGTTCTTTTCGATCAGCGGATCGGACTTCGTGGAGATGTTCGTCGGCGTCGGCGCGAGCCGCGTGCGCGACATGTTCGAGCAGGGCAAAAAGGCCGCGCCGTGCCTGATCTTCATAGATGAAATTGACGCCGTCGGTCGTCATCGCGGCCACGGCCTCGGCGGCGGACACGACGAGCGCGAGCAGACGCTGAACGCACTGCTCGTCGAGATGGACGGCTTCGACACGCAGGAAGGCGTCATCATCATCGCCGCGACAAACCGCCCCGACGTGCTCGACCCCGCGCTGCTGCGCCCGGGCCGCTTCGATCGGCAGATCACCGTCTCGCTCCCCGACGTGAGAGGCCGCGAGGAAATCCTGAAGGTCCACGCGAAGAAGGTGAAGCTCGCCGAAGACGTGAACCTCGACGTGATCGCACGCGGCACGCCCGGCTTCAGCGGCGCGGAACTCGCGAACCTGATCAACGAAGCCGCGCTGATCGCAGCGCGTGCGGGCCTGAAGGCCATCACGAATCCGGAGCTCGAGGAAGCGCGCGACAAAGTCCGCTGGGGCCGCGAGCGCCGCAGCCTCGCGATGAGCGACGAGGAGAAAACCTCGACGGCATGGCACGAGGCCGGCCACGCCATTCTCAGCGTGCTGCTCGAGCACACCGATCCTTTGCACAAGGTCACGATCATCCCGCGCGGACGCTCGCTCGGCGCGACGATGTCGCTGCCCGAAGGCGACCAGTATTCGCTCAGCCGCAAGGAGGCGCTCGACACACTCGCGATGACCGCCGCGGGCCGCATCGCGGAGGAGCTTTTCACGCACGACCTCAGCACCGGTGCCTCGATGGACATCAAACAGATGACCCGCCTCGCAAAGAAAATGGTGTGCGAATGGGGCATGAGCGAGAAGCTCGGCATGGTCGAATACGGTGATCACGAGGAGCACGTTTTCCTCGGCCGCGACCTTGGACGCGACCGCGCATACAGCGAGGCCACCGCGCAGGAAATTGATCGTGAAGTGAAAAAGCTCTGCGACGACGCCTACAACCGCGCGCTCAAACTCATCACCGACAACCGCGACAAAGTCGAAATCATCGCCAAGGCGCTGCTTGAATTCGAGACGCTCGACGGCGCACAGGTGAAGGACATCGTGCAGACCGGCAAGATGACCAACCCGCCGAACCCGCCGCCCGGCAGCGCGTCCAAACCGCTCACCCCCGCCCCGCCGATCCCGATGGACACGCCCGCCAGCGACACGCCGAAGCCCGGCCTCGACTTCCCCGGCGGCCTCAGCGGAGCGCCCGCGTAAAAGCGCCGAAAGCGCCCACGCAAGGAGCGGCGACATTCCTGTCGCCGCCCAAACCTCGCGTCGGAGACGCCATCCTTCACGGAAAAGTGGCGGACGGAAAACTACACGCTCCATACCCGGGTGTCCCCGATTATGCGCCTTCGACGCACGGCGACAGGAATGTCGCCGCTCCTTGCGCACCGCCGCCCCCTTCGCCATTTCCGTGAATCCGTGAGCCTGTCTGCAACATGCTTGTGCGCTCTCGCCAAGAGCGCCCTACCTTTGCACTTGGCGTCCCGCGTGCCGCACCGTTTTCTCACCACATCATGAGTCTCGAAAAAATCGTCATCGTCGGTGCCAGCGGATACTCGGGCGAGGAACTGGTCCGCATCCTCTCGCGGCATCCGCACGCCGAGATCGCTGCGCTGACTTCGCGCCAGCTTGCCGGCCAGACGCTTGCCTCCGTGTATCCGCGCTTCGCCGGCACACGCTACGGCGCGCTCAAGTTCATTGACTCGACGACCGAGGCCATTCTCGCCACCGGCGCACGCATCGTCTTCCTCGCGCTGCCCCACGGCGTCGCTTCCGAATACGCCGCGCCGCTCGTGAAGGCCGGCCTGCGCGTGCTCGATCTCAGTGCGGATTTCCGGATCAAGGATCTCGCGGTGTACGAGGAATTCTACGGCGAAAAACATCACGCGCCTGAACTTGCCGCTGCGTCCGTGTACGGACTGCCCGAACTTTACCGCGAGCAGATCAAAGGCGCGCAAATCGTCGCCTGCCCCGGCTGCTATCCCACGAGCGTCCTCGTCCCGCTCGTGCCGCTGCTGCGCCGCCGCCTCGTGAAGCCACAGAGCATCTGCATTTTCAGCATGAGCGGCGTGAGCGGCGCGGGGCGCAATGCGAAGATCGATCTCATCTTCGCCGAGTGCAACGAAAGCGTCCGCGCCTACAGCGTGCCGAAGCACCGCCACCTCGCCGAGATCGAGCAGGAACTGAGCATCGCTGCAGGCAGTCCCGTCACGATCAATTTCACACCGCACCTCATCCCCGTGAACCGCGGCATCCACACGACGATCTACGCCGCACCCGAGGACGGCATCGAACCGTTTCATTTTGCAAACGCGTGGAAGGAGGACTACGGCAGCGCACAATTCGTCCGACTGCTAGGCGAAAAGGAACTCCCCGACACAAAGAATGTCACCGGCACAAACTTCGTGGACATCGCATTCCGCCACGACGCACGCACAGGCCGCGTCGTCATCCTAAGCGCTGAGGACAATCTTGTGAAGGGTGCCGCGGGCCAGGCCGTGCAATGCCTGAACATCCTCTGCGGCTGGCCCGAGGAGACCGCGTTACTCTGATCCGGGGCACTGCCGAGTAATCGGAAAATGCGCCGCTACTCCGCACTCCAGCGGATCCGCAGCGGCATGAGATAGTGCGTCGTGCCGCCACCGCTGTCCGCGATCAGGATCAGACTCCGCCAGCCATCCGCAAGCTTCGGCCCGAGCGCGATGCCCTCGAAGTTGTTCGTGAGCGTGGCGCGAGTGAAAATCAGCGTCTTCCCCGACGCCTTGTAATCTGCCCCTTCGAGCGCCGCGATTTTGGAAATGTCGGATGCGCCGCGCAGTTCCGCACGGAAGATTTTTACCGAAAGGCCAAACGTACCGACCACGCGCTCAAGCACGAGCAACTCGCCATTTGGCAGCAGCGCGAGATCGCTCACCCCCGTCCCACCGCCGTGCGCGCGAAACACCGAAGTCTCCGTCACATAGGCAAACTGGCCGGCCGGCTGAAAGCGCGAGTCAAACCGTTGCAACCGCACGACGGTCCCGTGCTCACTCCCGCTCATCGGTCCATCGCACTTGAGCGCCTCCTCGTTCGCAGTCCAAAAATTCCTCACCGTCGAATCGTAGGTCAGCGATTCGAGGCTCTTGTTGTTCCGCGCCTGCGAAAATATCGCCGGCACCGCGACGGGGATCACGCTGCGCTTTTTCAGATCAAACCCAAAGATGCCGTTGCCGGTCTCCGTGCTCACATAGAGCCGGCGCATATCCGGGACAAACGTGATGCCCTCGAAATCCGAGAGCCTCGTTTTCACCGGCATCGCCGTGCCGATGGATGCACTGAGGATTTTTCCACTCGATGCCTCGACCGCGATGCTCATCGAAAAAATCGCGCGCACCTTGTCCGACACCGTGAAGTAGTCGCTCCCTCCGGCCCACGTGAGCCCGCTGAAATCCGTCGCCTCGCGATACTCAAACGAAAAAGACTGCTGACCGGAAACGGCCTCAATTTCCGTCGCGGAAAAAAGCGCGCAAGGAGCCGCAAATAGCAGCGCAACGATGATGCCTAGCAGCCGCCTCGTCCGCGCTATCGCATCCACTGCGCGAGTTCCTCCTTCGCGGATTCGTTGAGCGCGATACGAAATTCCGACGGCAAAATCAGCCGTCCATCCGGGAAGCGCAGTTCGACGCGGCGCGTGCCGGGATTGCGCCCGAGCACGTCGCGGATGCGGAGCAGGTCGGCCTCGGTGGACTTCTCGCGATCCAGTTTCAGCACGAGTGGCTTCTCCGCGGGCTCCGGTTTTTTCAGCGGCGTCACCTCGTCGGCGGCGATGCGTGGGCCTTCATCGCGGAGATCAAGACGGCCCTTGAGTGAGACCACCGCGCCGGGTTCGAGATGCTTCTGCACGCGCGTGAAGGCCTCGTTCCAAATCATCACCTCGATAGTCCCGGTGAAGTCCTCCATCACGACAATCGCAAAAGGCTTGCCGTCCTTCTTCGTGAACTTCCTCTCCACGGACGCAAGCTGGCCGGCGATCGTCACAGTGCTCTTGCTCTCCTGCGAGGCGAGCTTCGCGATGGGCACAAATTTCGGATTCTCCAGCGCGCCGCGATACTCATCGAGCGGATGGCCGGTGACGTAAAATCCGAGCAGCTCTTTTTCAAAAGCGAGCTTCTCCGTGAGGCTCCACGGCTGCACCGAGGGACCGCTGCGTGTGGAGGCGGGCTTTGCGACGGGGTCCATGTCGCCAAAGAGCGACTCCTGCCCGCGGGCGCGGTCGCGGTGCGCGCTCGCGGCGGCCGCCATCGCGCCCTCGATGCCCGCAAACATCGTCGCGCGATCCGCGCCAAACTCATCGAACGCGCCGGACTTCACCAGGCACTCGATTGCTTTCTTACTGATCTTTTTCCCATCCACGCGCGCGCAGAAATCCTCCATGCCCTTGAACGCCCCGCTGCGTGCGCGCTCGCCCGTCGCGGATTCCATCGCGGATTCGCCGACATTCTTGATCGCCGCGAGGCCGTAGCGGATCGCACCGAGGTGGAGGCGCTCCGCCACCGCGAGTGCGGCGGGCACGGCGGTCACATGGCCATTCGTTTTTTCGGATTTCGCAGGCTTCGGATCAGCAGCAGGCAAGTCCTCGAATCGAATGTCCGCATCCGGCTCGACGCTGTCGGGGATGCCGTTGTCGTCCACTGCGACAGGTTGTGCGAGTGCGGTTTTGCGCGCGGCTTTCGCACCCTCGACACCGGCGGTGTCCACGTGATCAGGCTCAAATTTCAGGCCGCTCTTGTTCACGTCCGGCGGCAAAATTTTGATCCCGAGCCGTTCGCACTCGGCGACAAAGACGCTGATTTTTTCCGTGTTCGAGACTTCGTTGCTCATCACTGCGGCCATGAATTCCACGGGGTAATTCGCCTTCAGAAATGCGGTCTGATAGCTGAGCCACGCGTACGCCGCGGAGTGCGAGCGGTTGAAGCCGTAGCCCGCGAATTTTTCCAGCGTGTCGAAGACTTCGTTCGCCTTCTCCTCCTTGATCCCGTGCAGCTTTGCCGCGCCAGCGCAGAATTTGATGCGCTCCTCGGCCATCTTCTTCTTGTCCTTTTTACCCATCGCGCGCCGCAGCAGATCTGCGCCACCAAGCGTGTAGCCGGCGAGCACCTGCGCGGCCTGCATGACTTGCTCCTGGTAGATGAGCACGCCAAAGGTTTCGCTCGTGACTTCGTCGAGCAGCTTGTGCGGCGCGCGCACTTTCGCGAGGCCCTTTTTGCGCTTCACGTAGTCGGGGATGAGGTCCATCGGGCCGGGGCGGTAGAGCGCGATGAGCGCGTTGATGTCCTCGATGGTGCGCACGTCGAACTGCTTCGCCCAACCCGTCATGCCGCCGGACTCGACCTGGAACACGCCGACGGTTTCGCCGCGGTTGTAGATGTTGAAGCTCGCCTCGTCGTCGAACGTGATCGTGTCGATGTTGAAATCGGGCGTGTGCTTGTGGATCAGCACGACGGCGTCGGTGATGACGGTGAGCGTCTTCAGCCCGAGGAAATCGCACTTCAACATGCCGACTTCCGTGAGCGCGCCCATCGCGTACTGGCTCACGATGGAGCCGTCGTTCGCGCGCGTGAGCGGGATGTATTCGCTGAGGTCGCGGTCGCTGATAACCACGCCCGCCGCGTGAACGCCGACGCCCCGCGTGAGGCCCTCGAGTTTCGTCGCGGCCTCCCACATTTGCGCGGTGTTCGGGTCCGTCTTCACGGCCTGCGCGAGTTCGGGATTCTTATCAATCGCACCGGGGATGTGCTCGTCCGCGCCGGTGTCCTTGTTTTTCTGATCCTTGCCCTTGAGCGTGATGCCGAGTTCGTTCGGGATCATCTTCGCGATGCGGTCGGCGTCGTTGTAATTCCAGTCGAGCACACGCGCCACGTCGCGCACGACGGACTTCGCGCCGAGGGTGCCGAAGGTGATAATCTGCGCGACGGCACGCTCGCCGTATTTCACTTTCACATAATCAATCACCTCGCCGCGGCGGTTCCGGCAGAAGTCCACGTCAATATCGGGCGGCGACACGCGCTCAGGATTCAGGAAGCGCTCGAAGAGCAGTTTGAATTTCAGCGGGTCAATGTCCGTAATGCCCATCGCATACGCGATGATCGATCCTGCGGCGGAGCCACGGCCGGGGCCGACGGGAATCCCCTGCTGCCGCGCCCAGTCAATGAAGTCCCAGACGATGAGGAAATAATTCACGAAGCCCTGCTTCTCGAGCACCGCGATTTCGAGTTCGTAGCGGCGCCGCACGGCCTCGCCATCCGCA
>JBDSAR010000146.1:0-2426 GCA_039922035.1 Chthoniobacteraceae bacterium | reverse complement strand
TCTGGAGCGGGATAAGATCGCGATAGTAACGCGCCTGTGTCGGCAGCGCGTTGCGCTCGTGCTTTTCCGCGAAGCGCTCCACCGCGGTGAGATTGCCCTGCTCGGCGAGCAGTTCGTCAATCAGCGTCCGCGGCACCTTGTCGCTCATCTCAGTTCATTCCTCGTTGGAAAAGAATCCCTGGAGCGTGCTCACATCGTGCCGCGTGGCGAACGACTGAAAACTCTCCGTCCCCTCGCGGTGACTGAGATACGCCCGCAGCATTTTCTCGATGGTGAGCGGGAGGTCGCCCGCGGCCACGCCGTTGAAAATCTGACGGCCGACCGCCTGATGCTTTCCGAATCCGCCCCCGATGAAGACATGGTATCCGTCCACACTCTCACCGCCGATTTTCACCTTCGTGCCGAGCAGTCCGATGTCCCCCATGTAGTGCTGCGCACAGGAATTCGGACAGCCGGTGAGATGGATGTTCACGGGCTGATCGAGCTCCAATTTTTTATCGAGATATTTGCCGAGCGCCAGCGCGTGCTCCTTCGTGCAGGACTGCGCGAATTTGCAGTAGCTGTTCCCCGTGCAGGCAATGATGCCGCTTGTGATGTTCGACTGCCGCCAGCCGAGGCCCGCCTTCTCCAACGCACGCCTCACGGTCGGCACGAATGCGTCGGAAATATTCGGGATGATCAGATTTTGCCAGACGGTGAGCCGCACTTCGCCGGAGCCGTAAAGATCGGCGATCTCCGCGAGGCGGATCATCTGCTTCGGCGTGATCTGTCCGACAGGAATGGTGACGCCCACATAGTTCAGTCCGCGCTGCTTCTGCGGGTAATCGCCGATGTGCGTGTGCGGCAGATCCTGCGACGGGTATTTCATCTCCGCCGAATCGAATGCCGCGCGCTTCAGCGTGAAGCCGAGCAGCTTCTCCGTCTCTGCGAGATACTGATCGAGCGTCCACTTTTCGAGGAGATGCTTGAGCCGCGCCTTCTTCCGGTCACCGCGATTTCCATTCGCGATGAAGACGCGGACGAGCGCGCTCACGACTTTGTTGACCTGCGCAGGCGGCACGATCACGCCGATGTCGCGGGCGAACGCCTTGTGCCCCGTCGCGCCGCCGAGCGCGATCCGGAAGAAAACTTCACCGCCGACTTTCACCGCCTTCACGCCGATGTCGTTCGTGTCCTCGACCGAGCCGATAAGGCCGCCGCCGTCGTAGGCGATGTTGAATTTGCGCGGCAGATCGTAGAACGCGCGGTCGTTGATGATGATCTGCGCGATGTCATGCACGAACGGCATCACATCAATGATTTCGACGGGATCGATCCCCGAGGTCGGATTCGCGGTGAGGTTGCGGATGTTGTCCGCACCCGAGCCGCGCGTGTGCAGGCCGACACTCTGCACACGACGTAAAAACTCCGGCGTGTCCTTCGGCGCGATGAGGCGCATCTGGAGATTCGCGCGCGTCGTGATCTGCACGTAGCCCGTCGTCAGATCCTTTGCGATGTGCGCGAGTTCGCGGAGCTGGAAAGTCCGCAGCACCCCGCCGGGAATCCGAAGCCGTGCCATGAAGGCGTCCTTCACCGGCGTGAGGAAAAAGAGGCCGTTCCACTTGAACCGGAACGCGTCCTCCTTGTCCGGTGCCTTGTTCACCGCGGCGTTTTCGAGGAGCTGCGGATACGCGTCGAAGGGATGCAGTTCGCGCTTCACGCGTTCCTCAAAGATGAGGTCGTCGAGCGCCGGCTTCTCCGCAGCGGGATTCGGTGCGACATCGCCAAAACCGATCCCACGCGCAGCGACGCCCGCGAAAAGTCCGCTGAGATATTCCTTCTGCTCAGTGCTGAACGATTGTCCTGCAAGTGTGGCGTTGCTCATGTCAGTAAACGTCGCGTTGGTAGCGCTTTTCGCTCTTGAGGTGGTCCACGTAGGCCTTCGCTTCTTCCGCGGATTTTCCGCCGGATTTTTCGATCACGGCATGCAACGCGGCATCCACATCCTTCGCCATGCGCGAGGCATCGCCGCAGACATAGAAATGCGCGCCCGCTTCGAGCCACGACCACAGCTCGGCGGCGGCTTCAACCATTCGCGACTGCACGTAGATTTTCTCGGCCTGGTCGCGGCTGAATGCGAGGTCGAGGCGCGTGAGGTGTCCGTCCTGCACCCAGCCTTCGAGCTGCTCCTGGTAAAGGAAATCCGTCGCGCATTTTTGATCGCCGAAAATGAGCCAGTTGCGGCCCTTCGCCCCGACGGCGAGGCGTTCCTCGAGGAATGCGCGGAACGGCGCGATGCCGGTTCCGGGGCCGACCATGATCATCGGCGTGTCGCCGTTCACCGGCAGCTTGAAGCCGTGCGAGGGCTGCACGAAGACGGGCACCACTCCAGTCTCGCCCACGCGATCCGAGAGGAACGTCGAGGCGATGCCACGGCGACTGCGACC
>JBDSAR010000145.1:0-11682 GCA_039922035.1 Chthoniobacteraceae bacterium | reverse complement strand
TTGCTCAGGCTCCGTGGGATTCCGGGGAGCCTTCGCGTCGGCCAAGGCCGGAGGTGCCGCCTCGCTGGCGCTCGCCCTGCGCTCATTGCCGCGCGGGCTAGGAGAAAGGAGAGCGAAAGGTGTTCCCCTGCTGCTCGGCGCACTGCGCGCCTGTGCTGCGCTGAGGCGGGTGGCTAACGGGATTTCCCTCACCGCTTGGCCATGAACAGGGCAAAGGCTTCATCGGCGGCATCCTGGAGCGTGCCGCTTTTCAGAATGGCAGCGTGCTACCTGGCATTGATCCTGATCTGGACGACGACGCGGCCAGCCTCGCGCTTCTTCTCGCGCAGTCGGCGCTGGCATTTCCGCCGGGTGGATTTCTTCGGCGAGGATGGTGAGCCGTCCGTCCCGCAAAATCGCGGCAGCGTTTTCAAGCTCGAACGGGAGGAACTCCGCGCCTACGCGCAACCGCCGAGCAGTGCACAGGCGAGGAGTGGAAGCACATGTAGCCGGAAGAAATACTGATAACCTTTTGCCGGTTCCGGCATTTGCGGGTGAAAATCTCCCATGAACGACTCCGAACGTGAAAGCCAGTTTGTCGCGCTGCTCACCGAGCATCAGCTTGGCCTGCGGCTCTATGTGCAGTCGCTGCTGCCCGGAGAATCGGCGGCGAAGGATGTGGCGCAGCAGGCGAATGCGACGCTGTGGCAGAAGCGGGCTGACTTTACGTTGGGGACAAATTTCAAGGCGTGGGCGTTCAGCGTGGCGCGGTATGAGGTGCTGAATTTCCGCAAGCGGCAGGCGCGCGATTCGCGGCTGGTTTTCAGCGACGAGCTGGAGGAGACATTCGCGGAGGAACTCGCGGGGCACAGCGATGAACTCGAACGCCGGCACGCGGCGCTCCGGCAATGTCTCGGCAAACTGCGCCCGAAGGATCGGGAGCTTTTGATGCATCGCTATGCGAAGGCCGGGACGCTCCAGGATTTCGCCGCGATCGCGGGGCAGACGGTCGGCGGGCTGAAGGTGACGCTGCACCGCCTGCGCAATGCGCTGCTCGCGTGCATCCAGAAGCAACTTGGAAATCAGGAGGCTGAAGTATGAACCGAGGCGAACTGAACGAACTGATCGATGCGCTGATCGAAGGCAGCATTTCCGAGGCGGACTTTCTGCGGCTGGAGGCCGAGTTGTCCGTGGATTCCGAGGCGCGCGAGGCCTACTACGACCGGCTGACCTTGTCGGCGCTGCTGGAAATCGAGGCGGGAGCTTCGCCGCAAAAGATCGTGCCGATGCCCGTGCCGACGCGGCGTTGGTGGCCGGCACTCACCGCGATCGCGGCGGCGGTGGCCGCCCTCGCTGCGGTGGGTTCGATGATTTTCAAAACGGAGCGTGCGAATCCGATCGCGGACAAGCCGGTGGAAATGCAGTCGAGGGGATTTGCGGTGCTCACCGGACAGTCCGCCGCAGTGTGGAAAGGTGCGGCGCCGCTTGCGGATGGCGCGCTGCTGCCGGCGGGGCGGATGCATCTCGCGTCGGGAGTGGCGCAGTTGGAATTGTTCAGCGGCGTCAGCGTAGTCATCGAGGGCGAGGCGGAATTTGAGGTGCTCTCGCCGATGGAAATGAAGGTGGCCCGCGGCAAGGTGCGCGCGCATGTGCCCGAGGCGGCGCACGGTTTCCGCATTCACACGGCAGAGGGCGAAGTCGTGGATCTCGGCACAGAGTTCGCGCTGGAGGTTTCGCCCGAGCGGTCCGACGTGCATGTGCTGGATGGAAAAGTGGAGTGGCACTCGCGCACGGATCCGATGCGGCTCATGGCGAAAGGCGAAGCACTGCGCTCGACTGCGGATGGCAAAAGTGTGCCGCTCGCGGCGAATGCGAGGAGCTTTCTCGGGATCGCGGAGCTGAAGGAAAAGCTGTCCTCGGCGCGCGAGACGCGGCGTGCGGATTGGATGCAGTTCAGCGAGACGCTGCGGCACGATCCGCGGCTCGCATTGTATTACCGGATGAGCGACGACGGGCCGCAAAGCCGCCACGTTTCCAACACCGCCGCCGCGACTGCGAATACCGGAGCGGATGGCGCGATCGTCGCCGCCACTCGCGTACCGGATCGCTGGGGCACGCCCGGCGGCGCGCTGGATTTCAGCCCGGCAGGCAGCCGCGTGCGGGTAAATGTGCCCGGCGAATACCGCTCCATCACGCTGCTCACTTGGGTGAAAATCAACAGCCTCGACCGCTGGTATAATTCACTCTTCCTCACCGACGGGGCGAAGGTGACGCAGCCGCACTGGCAGATCATGGATGACGGGCGCCTGTTTTTTTCCGTGAAGAAGCGCGAACGCGCGGAAGTGAAGAAGGGCGAGCGGGACAAATATCACTTCATGTCGCCGCCGTTTTGGAGCGCGTCGCTCAGCGGCCAGTGGCTGATGATCGCGACGACCTATGACGTGGATGCGCGGAAGGTGGCGCACTATCTCAATGGCAAGGTGCTCAGCGAGGAAGCGATTCCCGAGGAGTATCTCGTCGAGAAAGTTACCATCGGCGCGGCCTCGTTGTGCAACTGGAGCGAGCCGGTTTACCGGACGGATGCGAAGTTCGCCGTGCGCAATCTCAACGGCAGCATGGACGAGTTCGCGCTCTTTTCCGCCGCCCTGTCTCCAAAGGAAATCGAAGACATCTATGAGCATGGAAAGCCGTGACCTCATTGCCAAAACGATGACGGCTTTGCGGCGCTATGTCGCTCCAGCCTTGCTCAGTCTGGGAATCACCCAGGCGGCGGAGCGTCCGAATGTCCTCTTCATTGCTGTGGATGATCTGCGGCCCGAGCTGGGCTGCTATGGCGTGCCAGCGGTGAAGAGCCCGAATCTCGACAAGCTCGCCGCAGGCGGGCGCGTCTTTGAGCGAGCGTATTGCCAATACGCAATCTGCGGGCCGTCGCGTGCGGTCATCCTCAACGGGCTGCGGCCGAACACGCTGAGGATTCAGGAAATTAACACCTTCTTCCGTGACACGGTGCCGGACTGCGTGACGCTGCCGCAGTATTTCAAACAGCACGGCTACGAGTCGCTGTATATCGGCAAGGTGTTTCATCCCGGACAGGAGGATGACAAAAACTCGTGGAGCCGGAGCATTCCACTGCCTGGCAAACGCGGCGGCGAGAAGGCCGGCGAATACAAGCTGCCGGAGAGCATCGCCCTCGTGAAGCAGCGCCGGAAGGAAGCGGTGGACAAATTTGGCGCGGATGCGGAACTCGAGGGCATGGCTGGCGGCCCTGCGTGGGAGTCGGCGGACGTGCCGGACGGCGAATACCTGGATGGCCGCATTGCCGATGGTGCCATCGCCACTTTGCGTGAACTCAAGGGCGGCAAGCCGTTCTTTTTCGGCGTCGGATTTCACAAGCCGCACCTGCCCTTTGTCGCGCCGAAGAAATACTTCGACCTCTACGATCCCGCGAAGCTCGCGCTGACCGAAATCCGCAATCCTCCGACGAACGGGCCGGCGATCGCGCTGCACAGTTCCTTCGAGCTGCGCACCCGCACCCGCGTGCCGATCAGCGGGCCGATTGATGACGCCACCTCGCGCGAACTGCTGCGCGCCTACTATGCCTGCGCGAGTTTCGTGGATGCGCAAATCGGCCGCGTGATCGCGGAGCTGGACGCGCTCGGGTTGCGCGACAACACGATCATCGTCGTGTGGGGCGATCACGGCTGGCATCTCGGCGAATACGGCATCTGGGGAAAGGCCACCGACTACGAAGTGGCCACGCGCGCGCCGCTCATCGTGTGGACGCCCGCAATGGCGGAGCCCGGCACGAAGACGCGCGGACTCGTCGAGTTCGTGGACGTCTATCCCACGCTTTGCGAACTCGCCGGACTGCCGATTCCGCAAAGGCTGGAAGGCCGCAGCTTCGTTCCGCAACTCAAGGATGCGGGCGCTCCCGGCAAGGCCGCGGCCTTCAGCCAGTTCCCGTCTCCGGCCCTTCGCGAGTGGGCCGCGCGGCCACTTTCGCCCGCGATGCGGAAAAGCTATTTCGGCCCCACCATTGCCGCTGTGGAGGCGAAGCTGAAAAAGGAATTCGGCGCCCGTTACGACGCCGATCTCTTCAACAACTACCTGACCGGTTACACCATGCGAACCGATCAATACCGCCTCACCGCATGGCTCGATGATCGCAATCGCGCCGCCGAACCGCTCGCGGTGGAGCTTTACGATCACAAGACCGATCCACACGAGACGGACAATATCGCAGGCAACGCAGCGCAGTCGGAGACGGTGAAAAAACTGTCCGCGATGCTGATGAAGCAACTCAACACAACCAGATGAATACTCACGCAGACGCGCAGAGACGCGGAGATGTTTTCGACAAAACAATGAGACCGATTTGCCACAGCCTGATCTTCTTCCTCTGCGTCTCCGCGCCTTTGCGTGAGACTCATGCCGCCGAGAAAATTGATGTTTCCAAGCTCCCGCCGCCCGCGGCGCGGAAGGTGGATTTTGTGAAGGACATCCAGCCGCTTTTTGAAAAGACGTGCATCGAATGCCACGGCACGAAGAAGCAGAAGAGCGGCTATCGCCTCGATGTGAAGAGCCTCGCGATGAAGGGTGGCGACAGCGGGAACGCGGGCATCGTCGCGGGGAAAAGCGCGGAGAGTCCGCTGGTGCATTTCATCGCGGGACTCGATGAGGACATGATGATGCCGCCGAAAGGTGATGCGCTCACGAAGGAGCAGATCGGGCTCGTGCGGGCTTGGATCGATCAGGGCGCAGAGTGGCCGGAACATGCGAGCGCGAAGCTCGCGGACCCGAAGGCATGGTGGTCGTTCAAGCCGGTGGTGCTGCCCGCCGTTCCGCAGGTGAAGGGTGCCACGACGCCGATTGATGCGTTCATTCGCGCGAAGCTCGCGGAGAAAAACCTCGCGCCATCGCCGGAGGAGGACCGGCGCGAGCTGGTTCGCCGCCTTTCGATCGTGCTGCTCGGACTGCCGCCGACGCCGGAGCAGGTCGAGGCGTTCGTGACTGACAAAGATCCGAAGGCTTACGGGAAGCTCGTGGATGAACTGCTGAAGTCGCCGCACTTCGGCGAACGCTGGGCGCAGCACTGGCTCGATGTCATCCGCTGGGGCGAGTCGAACGGCTCGGAGGCGAATCTCTATCGCAAGAACGCGTGGCTCTATCGCGACTACGTCATTCGCTCGTTCAACGATGACACGCCGTATGACCGCTTCATCACCGAGCAGATCGCCGGGGATCAACTCGGCGTCGGCGAGGCCACCGGCTTTCTGGTCGCTGGTCCGCACGTGCCCGCAGCGACGGTGGGCCGCGAGCCGACGGCGATTCGCCAGGCACGCGCGGATCGGCTGGATGAAATCATGCAGACGGTCGGTGCCTCCATGCTCGGCATGACGGTGGGCTGCGCGCGCTGTCACGATCACAAGTTCGATCCGATCTCGATCAAGGATTACTACTCGCTGAACGCGGTGTTTCAGGGCGTCGAGTTTGGCGGGCGCTTTCCCGAACTCGCGGATGGCCACCCGCGCAAGCAGCGTGCGGCCGAACTTTACCCGAAGCTGAATGCCGAGCGCGCGACGTTGCGCAAGGGCGTGGGCTTTTGGGAAGAAAACTGGGGCGGTTACACCGACATGGCGTTCCCGAATACGACGACCAAGGCGCTGCGCGTGGAGTTTGATAAGGCGCAGATTTTCATAGATGAACTCGAGGTCTTCGGCACCGCTGATTTTAAGAAGAATCTCGCGCTCGCGTCGGAACGCACCACGCTCGTGGACGACCCGGCGATGGCCGATGAGGGAGCTAAGGTCGAGAAGGCGAACGACGGGCAGTATGGCACGATGATTTGGAAGTCGAAGGCTGCGCCGGGGAGCAAGACGAAGCCGTGGGTCGAGATTCACTTTCCCCGAGCCTATGAAGTGAACCGCTTCCGCTTTAGCTCAAATCGCGAATACTATTTTGAGACCGACTATCTGACCGAAGGCGGCAAGGGCGGATTCCCAGGCTATCGGATTCTGGCGCAGCAGGGCGACGGGAGTTGGAAAGAAGTCGCCAGCACGCAGCAGGCGCGCGCCGCGTTGCAGAAGAACGGCGAACTGAAAACCGCCTCGCAACATCTGCATGAGTTCATCACCGCGCTCACCGAGGAAGGGCCGCGCACGAGCTTCATCGGGCGTTTCATCAAGCCGGTGACCACGCGCGTCTTCCTCCGCGGCAGTCCCGAGACCACGGGCGACGAGGTGAAGCCCGCGAGCATCGCGATCCTGAATGGCAACCTCGGGCTCGATTCCTCCGCGTCCGATCCGGAGCGGCGGAAGGACTTCGCCGCTTGGGTCGCGAATCCGGCAAACCCGCTCACGGCGCGCGTGATGGTGAACCGCGTGTGGCAGCATATTTTCGGGGCCGGCATAGTCACGACGGGCGCGGACTTCGGTGTCGCCGGTGCGCCACCGACGCATCCTGAGTTGCTCGACTGGCTCGCGGCGGAATTCATGAAGCCGACGGACAGTGCGAAGCCGTGGGGAATCAAAGACCTCATTCGTCGCCTAGTGATGACCGATGCCTTCCGCCAGTCCAGCGCGCCGCGCGAGGATGGGATGAAGGTTGACGCCGGAGCAGCGCTGCTCTGGCGCTTTCCGCCGCGCCGCGTCGAGGCTGAGGTCGTCCGCGATTCCATTCTCCAGGCGACTGGCAAGCTCGACCCAAAAATCGGCGGCCGCAGCTATCGCATTCATAATGTGAAGAAGATCTATGCGCAGTGGGAAGTGGTGGATAACCACGGCCCCGATACGTGGCGGCGCATGATCTATCAGGAGCGCATGCGGCGCGTGGATGATCAGATATTCACCGCGTTTGATTTTCCCGACTGCGGACAGGTCCGTGCCAAGCGCCCCGTCTCCACCACGCCGCTTCAGGCGCTGAATCTGATGAACAGCACCTTCGTCGTGGAGCAGTCGGAATTCCTCGCGCAGCGTGCCGCAAAGGACACCTCGGCAACTGATCTCGAGGCTCAGGTCCGCCGCTGCTTCGCACTGCTGCTCTGCCGCCAGCCGAGCGCTGCTGAGTTGGCGGAATGCGTCACGACGGCGAAGGCAGCCGGCCTGCCCATCGTCTGCCGCACGCTCATCAACTCGAACGAATTCGCCTTCCTGCCGTAATCGAGAACCGATCGCCTTTCCGCGAAAAATCACCAATCCCAAACAAACCAAACCAATAACATCCCATGAACAAAACCATCCAAAACAAACTGAACCTTCCCGCCCTCATCGCCCTCGTTGGAGCCCTCACCTTCGCGGCACCCGTCGCCCACGGACAGGAAGCCAAAGGAAAGCAGAATCCTGGCTGGCTTCAGAAGGAAGTGGATAAGGTCACGGTCGTCATTACCGACCTAAACGACGAGCAGAAGGCGAAGCTCGCCGAACTGATCAAGGTCCGCACCGAAGGTCTGGCGAAAGTGAAGACGGCCAAGGAAGGCGGTGCATCAGAAGCGGATAGCCAGGCCGGCAGCAAGAAAGTGTGGTCCGACTATACCAACAAGGTGAAAGAAGTCCTGAACGAAGCGCAGTTCGAAAAATTCAAGGCACTGCATGCGCCCAAGGCGGCCGGGGCTGCGAAATAGCTATTCCGACATCGCGCACCGCTCGAACGAAATCAGCCGTGATAGCAACCGTGAATGTGGCAAAGGACGATACCGAGGTCGTGGCTGATCTGACTCAACAACTCACCACAGTGCCTGGGCATTTCGACAAAGGTCGAAGCCGCGGCACAAGGAGTCGGGGCGCCCTCGCCCCGAGGATCAACTTGGGGCGAGGGCGCCCCTGCTCCTTGAAAAACAGCCATCCATTTCGCTGAACCGCTCCAATCTTATGAACCAACCCGAACACCTCTCTCTTCAAGGACGAGCCTTATTGAACCGTCGCGGATTCTTTCACCAGGCCGGCATGGCACTGGGCGGCATCGGTCTTGCGAGATTGCTCGCGGACCAGGGACTGCTGGCTGAGACGCTCGATCCGGCTGCATTCAGCGGGAAGACGCCCATCCGTCCGGTGATCGATCCGAAGAATCCCTATGCGCCGCGGAAGCCGCACTTTGAGACGAAGGCGAAGCAGGTGCTCGTCATCTATTGTCCCGGTGCGGTGAGTCATGTGGATACATTCGACTACAAGCCTGCGCTGACGAAATACCACGGACAGAAGCCGCCGGGGATACCGGCGGTCACGTTCGAGGGGCCGACGGGGAATATCGCAAAGCCGTTTTGGGATTTTAAGCCGAAGGGTCAGACCGGCAAGATGGTCTCCGACCTCCTGCCGCACATGGGCGAACTCGCGGATGACTTCTGCTTTTTCCATTCGCTGCACACGCAGACGAGCGCGCATCCGCAGGGGGAGAACTTCATCAACACCGGCTTCACGATGGAGGGCTTTCCTTCCTTCGGCGCGTGGGTGACTTATGCGCTGGGCACTGAGAATTCGGAATTGCCCGCGTTCGTCGCCATCAACGATCCGCGCGGCCTCGCACGTTCGGGGAAGAACAACTTCGGCAGCGGCTTTCTGCCCGCCGCGTTTCAAGGCACGGACTTTAACGCGAAGAATCCGCCGTCCAACCTCGTGCGACCCGCGGCCTATTCGGCGCAGGACGACCGCGCCACCATTGACCTGCTCAGCCGGCTAAATGGGAAGCATCTCGAAGAATTCCCCGGCGACGCCGACCTCGCCGCGCGCATCGCGAGTTATGAACTCGCGGGCAAGATGCAGATGTCCGTTCCCAAGGTGATGGACCTCGCCGGCGAGCCGGAATCCATCCACAAGGAATACGGCACGGACACAGGCACCGACTTGAAACGCGAGTACGCGAAGAACTGCATCCTCGCGCGGCGGCTCATCGAGAAAGGCGTACGCGTGGTCCAGCTATTCAATGGCAGCGATCCGTCCGGCGGCAACGGCATCACCAATTGGGATTCGCATTCCGACATTCTCAAGACGCACGCGATGCAGGCTGAGATCATGGATCAGCCCACGGCGGCATTGATTGCCGACATGAAACGCCGCGGCCTGCTCGACCACACGCTTGTCGTCTGGTGTACGGAGTTTGGCCGGATGCCCTTCCTGCAAGGCAACGGCACAGGCCGCGATCACAACCCTGATGCCTTCACCTGCTTCCTCGCCGGAGCCGGCGTGAAGCACGGATTCAGCTATGGCGAGAGCGATGAGTTTGGCGCAAAGGCTGTGGTCAATCCGGTGGATGTGTATGACTTCAACGCCACGCTCCTGCACTTGCTCGGCCTCGATCACGAGCGGCTCAGCTATTATCACAATGGCCTCGAACGTCGCCTCACCAATGTGCATGGGCATGTCGTGAAGGACGTGCTGGCTTAGTCTTACGCAGCGTCGCCGAATTTCTCCAACTCACCAATCTCCCAAACAAACAAATGATTCCTTCCTTCCGCTCATCGCTTAGTTTCGTGTTCGCCGTCCTCCTCTGCGTCTCTGCGTCTCCGCGAGAATGTATTGCAGCGGAGAAACCCAATATTCTCCTTATCGTTTCCGACGACCACGGTTATGCCGATGTCGGCTTCCAGGGCTGCAAGGACATCCCCACGCCGAATCTGGATCGTCTCGCGCACGAGGGAATGCGCTGTAGCAGCGGCTATGTGTCGCATCCCTTTTGCAGCCCCACGCGGGCCGGGCTGATGACCGGGCGATACCAGCAGCGTTTCGGCCACGAGAAGAATCCATCTTTCAAGCCGATGGATACCACCGAGGGTCTGCCCATGACTGAGAAACTGCTGCCGGCATTTCTCAGCGAGGCTGGCTATAAGACTGGATGGATTGGCAAATGGCACCTCGGTGCAGCGGAGCAATTTCATCCCGAGAAGCGCGGGTTCGCGGAGACGTTCGGCTTCATCGGCGGAGGGCACAAATTCCTCAACTGGCAGGTGAATCCGAAGGTCGAATACCTGGTGCCGATCGAGCGCAACGGGAAAGCCGTGGAGGTGACGGAGCATCTCACCACCGCGTTTGGAAAAGATGCGGCGGCCTTTGTCACGAAGCACAAGAGTGAGCCGTGGTTCCTATACCTCGCCTTTAACGCGCCGCATCTTCCCCACGAGCCGACCGCGGAACGCCTCGCGCGCTTTTCCTCGATCGAAGATCTCACCCGACGCAAATACGCCGCGCAGGTCAGTCTGATGGATGATGCCATCGGCGACGCACTCGAAGCGCTGAGGGCCACCGGGCAGGAGAAGAATACGCTCGTGTTTTTCTTCAGCGACAATGGCGGTCCCATCAAGGAAGGCAAAACCAACGGATCCAACAACGGTCCCCTTCACGGCGGCAAAGGCGATGTCTATGACGGTGGCGTGCATGTGCCCTTCGTCGTCAAGTGGCCGTCAAAACTGCCCGCCGGAGCGACTTACGATCTGCCCGTCAGCTCGCTGGATGTCTTCGCCACGTCACTGGGTGTCGCTGGCGCGAAGATGCCGACGGATCGCAAGTATGACAGCGTAAATCTCATCCCTTTTCTGAGCGGCGCAAACAAAGCGGCTCCTCACGACGAGTTGTTCTGGCGCACCGCCTATGGCCTCTGGGCGATGCGTCAGGGCGACGCCAAACTCGTGCGGCAAGGAAAGAACCCCGACGAACTTTACAACCTGCAAGCGGACATCGGCGAGAAGACCAATCTGCGGGACAGCAAGCCCGCGGACGCGAGCCGACTCGGAGCCATACTCGACGGTTGGAACAAGGAACTAATACCGCCAGCCTTCAAAGGCGAGGGCGGACCGGAGAAGGAGAAGAAGGCCAATGGAAACTAAGTCAGGCACGAAAATGAAATTCGGCACTTTGCGAATCGGGGGTTTCCGAAAAGAGAATCCGGAACTCATGCAGTAGGCGTGCGCGGAAGCCCACGTCCGCACTCTCCCGAGCGCGCCTGCGATTGAAGCGGCACCTTCCCGCTAGTCCGATTATTTGCGAAAGATTGTCCAACTCTCAAACCACTTATTCCCACCCCCGCTCATGTCATTGAAAACATTCCCTCCAGTCCTGTGCATCTTCATTGCCTGCATCCCGTCGCTGTTTGCCGCGACGGCGCTCCCGGATTTTGCTGATCCGGCGACAGCAAAGGAGCTTTCGGCGCGCGGCGCGACGGCTACGCTGGTCAAGGGCGACCGCGGGGCGGCGCTGCGCGTGGAGACGCGAACGGGCAATGACTGGCCGGGTGCGACGATCACGCTGCCGGCGTCGCTCGATCTTTCCGCGCACGGCACGCTGATCATCCCGCTCACGAATCAGGGCAAGGAATCGCTTCTGGTGAACTGCCGCACTGACAGTCTCCCGAAGGGCGCGCCGGCGGGTGCCGCGCCGCTCACGCGCACGACGCCGGTCAAACTCCTAGCGGGTGAGACGAAGGAGGTGCGCATCCCACTGATCCCGCACGTCGAGATTCCGGGCCTCAAGGCAACGGACTTCTTCGGCATGCGCGGGGTTCCATTCGCCGGCAAGAATTCGATGCACGTCGGCAACATCACGGGCTTCACCTTTTTCCTCGCGAAGCCGAAGGACGCGCATGTCTTCGAGATTGGGAAGATGAGGCTCGAAGGCACGCCGCGCGTCGTGGATGCCGCGCCGGAGAAAGTGTTCCCGCTGATTGATGAGTTCGGCCAGTTCAAGCATCGCGACTGGCCGGGCAAGACGCACTCGCTCGACG
>JBDSAR010000144.1:0-1875 GCA_039922035.1 Chthoniobacteraceae bacterium | reverse complement strand
GCGAGATGATCGAACGCGACTTTGGCGACGGTGCGGCGTTTGGAATCGAGCTGAAGTATTCCTTCGACGGCCCCGTGCTGCTCGGCACCGGCGGCGCACTGCGGCTCGCACTGCCGCTGCTTGGCGATGCGTTCTTCGTCCTGTACGGCGACTCTTATCTGCCGGTGGACTACGCCGCGGTGGCTGATGCGTGGCTCGCGAGCGGCAAGGATGCGCTGATGACCGTCTTCCAAAACGAAGGGGCGTGGGACACGAGTAA
Source organism: Chthoniobacteraceae bacterium (assembly GCA_039922035.1). Taxonomy (GTDB): domain Bacteria; phylum Verrucomicrobiota; class Verrucomicrobiia; order Chthoniobacterales; family Chthoniobacteraceae; genus SXWH01. The sequence continues at coordinate 1,616 of JBDSAR010000144.1, read as the reverse complement.
CGTGGAATTTTCCGATGGCAAACTGCTCCGCTACGATAAGCGCGACCGCACTCCCGCGATGCGGCACATTGACTACGGCCTCTCCCTTTTCAAAGCCTCGCTCTTCGCGGATCGAGCGAGCGGCGAGAAGTTCGACCTCGCGGAAGTGCAGCGGGATTTGGTCGCGCAGGGAGGGATGGCTGGCTACGAGGTGCGGGAACGCTTCTACGAAATCGGGTCGCACGCCGGCCTCTCAGAACTCAGCGCACTCCTTTCCAAAAAATAATGAGCTACTCGAAGCAACACATTGGCGAGGCCATCAGCATCCTCGGGCAACTGAACGTGGATCTCATTGAAAGGGCCGTCGCTCTCCTCGCCGCCACACGGGAACGCGGCGGACGGCTCTTCATCCTCGGCGTCGGCGGCAGCGCGGGCAACGCCTCGCACGCGGTGAATGACTTTCGCAAAATCTGCGGCTTCGAGGCGTACGCGCCCACGGATAACGTCTCCGAACTCACCGCGCGCACGAACGACGAGGGCTGGAGCACCGTCTTCGCCGAGTGGCTCCGCGGCAGCCGGCTGCGGAAGGAGGACACGCTGCTCATCCTCAGCGTCGGTGGCGGCAACCTCGAAAAAAACGTGAGCCCGAATCTCGTCGAGGCGCTGAAGCTGGCGAAGGAACGAGGCACGACCATCGTCGGCATCGTCGGCAAGGAAGGCGGCTACACCGCGCAGGTCGCCGATGTCGCCATCATCGTGCCGACCGTGAACCCTGCGACGATCACGCCGCACTCTGAGGCATTCCAAGCTGTCATCTGGCACCTCTTCGTCTCCCATCCAGCACTGAAGGTGAAGGAGACGAAGTGGGAGAGCACGCGGTGAGTTTCAGATTTCAGATTTAGGATTTAAGATTTTTGCCTGCCTGTGAAACATGCCGTTTTCCTCGATCGCGACGGAGTGATCAATCGCCCCATCGTCCGCGACGGAAAGCCATATCCGCCGATGCGCGTGGAGGAATTTGAGATGCTCCCTGGCGTCGCGGAGGCGTGCGCGAGATTGAAGGCCGCGGGCTTTCTCCTCGTCGTCGCCACGAACCAGCCCGATGTCGGCCGCGGTACGCTCGCGCGCGAGACCGTCGAAGCCATTCACGCAAAGATGAGCGCGGTGCTGCCAATTGATCATGTCGAGGTCTGCTACGACGGTGGCGCTGTGCACGGGCAGCCAAGTGAGTTTCGCAAGCCAGCGCCGGGAATGCTGCTGCGCGCAGCGGGCGAACTCGGAATCGATCTGCGCCAAAGCTGGATGGTCGGTGACCGCTGGCGCGACATTGACTGCGGTGCAGCCGCCGGCTGCCGCACAGTCTTCATTGACCTCTGCTACGACGAGGCATTGCGAGCCACGCCTGATTTCCGCGCGAACGATCTCAGCGAGGCTGCCAAGATCATCATCCGCACCGCGGCACGCAGCTAATCCGCATTTTGTCCGGGCTCAGATCGGCCGGTCGTAGATTTTCTCGAAGACCTTCCCCGCACCTTCGCTCGCACGATTTGGATCCACGATCGTGATCCCGTCTTCGCCAAAACGCGCCGTCACAGTCGCGCCCTTGCCTTCGGCCATGTATTTGAAGTTCAGATCAC
>JBDSAR010000143.1:0-14172 GCA_039922035.1 Chthoniobacteraceae bacterium | reverse complement strand
ACTTCGAGCGCCTTGCCGTTTGTCTGGCGATCAGGAAATGCGTGACTGTGGCGCGCGAGCGCTTCCGTCGCGATGATGCCGATGTCCGAGCCTTCGATGCGCGTCGCGGTCGTCGTGAAATACTTGTCCACGACCGCCTGATTCAGCCCGACCGCCTCGAAAATCTGCGCGCCGCGATAGCTCTGCATCGTCGAGATGCCGATCTTCGACGCGACCTTGATCACGCCCTTCGTCGCAGCCTTGATGAAATTCTGCACCGCCTTCATGTGATCCACATTCACGAGCAAGCCCTGCCGAATCATGTCGTCGAGCGTCTCGAATGCGAGGTAAGGATTGATGGCGCCGCAGCCGTAGCCGATGAGCGTGCAGAAGTGATGCACCTCGCGCGGCTCGCCGGATTCGAGCACGAGGTCCACCTGCGTGCGCGTACCCTTGCGGATGAGGTGATGGTGCAGACCCGCCACTGCGAGCAACGACGGAATCGGCGCGCTGTCCCTGCTGATGCCGCGGTCGGAAAGGATGAGGATGTTCTTGCCAGTCGCGACCGAGCGATCCGCCTGCGCGAAAATTTCGTCGAGCGCCTTTTCCAGCGCCGCCGTGCCACCGCGCGGATCGAAGAGGATCGGGATCGTGACCGCGGCGAAACTTCCCTCGGTCACGGTCTTCAGCTTCGCGAGTTCCTCGTTGCTGAGGACAGGCGTCTTCAGCTCGATGAGGTGCGCGCTTTCCGGTTTCGGATCGAGCAGGTTCCCCTCCGCGCCGATGGTCGTCACGGACGACGTGATGATCTCCTCGCGGATGCAATCAATCGGCGGATTCGTGACCTGCGCGAAGAGCTGCTTGAAGTAATCGAACAGGAGTTTCGGTTTTTCAGAAAGCGGAGCGATCGGCGTGTCGGTGCCCATCGAACCGATCGCTTCGACACCTTCGCGCGCCATCGGTGCCATGAGCATCCGCAGATCCTCGAAAGAATACCCGAACGCCTGCTGGCGCTGGAGCATCGTCTTGTGGTCCGGCGGCGCGACCGGCTCGCCGTCCTTGATGTCCGCGAGTTTCACGAGGTGCTTGTCGAGCCACTGGCGATACGGCTTCTCGCCCGCGATCTTCGATTTGATTTCGCCGTCGGGAACGATGCGACCTTCCTCCATGTTCACGATGAACATGCGGCCCGGCTGCAGGCGTCCCTTCGAGACAATGTTCTCCGGCGCGATCGGCAGCACGCCGGCCTCCGAGGCCATGATCACGAGGTCGTCCTTTGTTACATAGTACCGCGAGGGACGCAGGCCATTCCGATCCAAAGTCGCACCAATCATCGTGCCATCGGTGAACGCCACCGACGCCGGCCCGTCCCACGGCTCCATGAGGCACGAGTGGTATTCGTAAAATGCCTTCTTCTCCTCGCTCATGGACTCATGCCCCGACCACGGCTCGGGGATCATCATCATCATCGCGTGCGGCAGCGAGCGCCCGCCCTGCACGAGCAGCTCGAGCACGTTGTCGAACATCGCGGAGTCCGATCCCTGCTCGTTCACAATCGGCAGGACTTTTTTCACGTCGTCAAACAGCGGGCTGGCGAGCAGCGACTCGCGCGCCTTCATCCAGTTGATGTTCCCGCGCAGCGTGTTGATTTCGCCGTTGTGCGCGATGTAGCGGTACGGATGCGAACGCTCCCAGCTCGGAAACGTGTTCGTCGAAAACCGCGAATGCACGAGCGCCAGCGCGCTCTCCATGTCCGGATCCGCGAGGTCGCAAAAATACGCGCCAACCTGCACCGGCATGAGCATGCCCTTATAGATCAGCGTGCGGCATGACATGCTCGGCGCATACCAGAACGGATCCACGCCGCCGCCGCGAATGGCCTTGTGCGACAGCTTCCGCAGCACGTAGAGCTTCCGCTCAAAGCTCGCATCGTCCGCCACACTCGCCGCGCGCTGGATGAACGCCTGCTGAATCGCCGGCTCGCTCGCCTGCGCCGTCTTGCCGAGCGTCGAATTGTCCACCGGCACATCGCGCCAGCCGAGCACCGTATGGCCCTCCGCCTTTGCGATCTGCTCGAAAAGTTCGCGCCCCTTTTTCCGCACCCCTGCATCGGGCGATCCGAAAAGACTGGCGACGCCATACTGCCCCGGCGCCGGAAGCGCGACGCCCGCGACCTTCTGCAAAAACTTGTGCGGGATCTGCATGAGGATGCCCGCGCCGTCGCCGGAGTTCTTTTCGCAGCCGCAAGCACCGCGGTGGTCGAGGTTGACGAGGATGGTCAGCGCATTCTGCACGATGTCGTGGGATTTCCTCCCCTTCATGTGAACGACGAATCCGACGCCACACGCGTCATGTTCAAACTGCGGATCGTAGAGTCCCTGCTTTTCTGGCAGTCCCTGATTCTGCGGAAGTCCCTGGTTCTTCATTTCGATTTTGTCTGTACTGCTGTGCAAAGAGCCGGGGGTATTCATGCCTTAACGCAATTGGCGCCGTGCTGCCATGCAAAAATTTCGCCGTAAGAAATTGCCCGTGCCGGCGCTTCGTGATGCGCCGTATTTCCCTGTGGATTTTTCTCTGTGAACGCTGGCTGCTTTTTCAAAATGGCGGCGGGAAATACCACCCCTCCGCCCTTCGTGATAGTTTTTTTCTTGTGATTTTTTCAGTCGGAGGCTGGCGGCGAAAATGACCACGCTTCCCATTTTGAAAAACGTAACCTTGGCGTGCCCCGCCACGTCCCCTCTCATGTCACGCAACAATGATTTTCCACCATGCTCGCATCCGCCCTCGTCTGGCACGCCTTGCCGTTCGGACCCGCCGAAGGTAGCACATCGCAGATGAGCGATGCCGTCCCCGGCGACCACGCACTCGTCCGCGCCACGCTGGCTGGCGACGATTCCGCGTTTGCGGAAATCATGCGGCGGCACAAGGGCCGCGTCTTCGGCACATGCTCGCGTTTCGCGCGAGATGCCCACCAACTCGACGATCTCTGCCAGGAAGTCTTCCTCCGCGCATGGCGCAGGCTGCGCACCTTTCGCGGCGACGCGCCGTTCGAGCACTGGCTCGCGCGGCTCACGGTCACCGCGTGCTACGATTTTCTCCGCCGTGAAAAACGCCACCGCGGCCATGTGGAACTCGATGACTCCCCGCTAGAATTCCGCGACACGACCGTGGACTCCGCCATCGCCGCGGGCCGCGCGCGCGACCTTCTCGACTGGGCGATGCGCAAACTTTCCGCCGAGGATAAACTCGTGCTCACCCTCCTCGAACTCGAGGAACAAACCGTGCGCGACATCGCCGCGCTCACCGGCTGGAGCGAGAGCAATGTAAAGGTGCGCGCATTCCGCGCACGAGCACGCCTCCGAGAAATCATCGAACACAGCAATGAACACTGACGAACCACGCACACCCGGCGATCCGCTCGACGCGCTCTTTCACGCGGCACGCGAAAATGCCGATGACTTCGACCGTCTCGAATACGGTTTCGAGACGCGCACGCTCGCACGCATCCGCGAGGAGCGCGGCTCCTCATGGCTCTCGTGGGCCACGCGGCTGTGCCCGTTCGCGGCCGCGCTCGCGCTCGCAGCAGGCGTGTGGACTTACGCTCATTGGGACGATTCGCCGGATGGCGAAAGCGTCGTGAACGCCGTGCGACTCGCAGGCATACCGGTGCTCGACTACTACCTCGGCGGCGAACAATGAGCGGCACAGTTGAGAGTCGCTTGTTGAGAGTTGAGAGGCTCAAGCGCGGAGCTTCGCTTGCATTTTCAACCACGATTCTTTTCGACCCCATCAGTTCGCAGGACAGCTCGCAGGCCCTTCCTCTCAACTCTCAACTTTCAACTCTCAACCCCGCATGAAACGGCTCAAGGGCATCCTCATCGTCGTGCTGATTTTCCTGTGCGGCGTCTTCGTCGGCGCGACGCTCGGCGGCACCGCGGCCCTGATGGATCTCGTGAACAAGACCTTCCGCGGCGGCCCGCCGAACATCCGAAAACTTCTCATCCAGCGCGCGAAGCACGACCTGAAGCTCGACGAGGATCAGAACCACCAGTTCTGGCAGATCCTCAACGACGCCGGTGCGGAACTGCGCGACGCGGTGAAGCCGGTGCGTCCGCAGATTGACGCCACGCTTGAAAAAGCCTCACAGCGGATGCGCGAAGTCCTGCGCGAATCGCAGCGCCCGCGCTTCGACAGTTTCGTGAAGGAATCCCGCAAGCGGTGGCTGGAGGCGATGGGCGATCTCCCGCCTCGCGAGGAAAAGCCCCCGGCGACAAATGAACCGGCACCAGCGGAGTCCGCTAAGCCGCTCTAAGTTTCACGGCACAGGCTTCCATCCTGGGTGGATCGCAAGCATCGCAGCTCCCTGCCCGACGCAAAGCCAAGATGGCTGTGCCACAAACGCGCTGACGTTTTCCTTTCCCTGCCCGCAAATTTTCCGCTCTCATCCGCGCCCCATGAGTGACCAGTTCGACGTCCGTTATATCGCACAGCTCGCGCGGCTGGATCTGTCCGCCGACGAAATCGCGAAATTCCAAAGCCAGCTCAGCCAGGTGCTCTCGCACGTCGAGAAACTCAACAAGGTGGACGTCACCGGCATCGAGCCGACCGCGCATGCGAACCACGTCGTGAACGTCTTCCGCGCCGACGAGCCGCGCGACTGGTTCACGCCCGCCGACGCGCTCACGAACGCGCCACGTTCCGCGAACGGACTCTTCATCGTGCCAAAGGTGATCGAATAACGCGGCCAAACGCGCAATTTTTCAAAACCGGATGTCACTCGCATCACTCTCCGTCTCCGCACTCCGCAGCAAACTCCGCTCGCGCGAGGCCTCGCCCACCGATGCACTCGATGCGCTCGAATCGCGCATCGGAAAAGTGGACCCAGTCGTCCACGGCTACCTCTCACGCGACTATACAGCGGCGCGTGCGCTCGCGGAGAAGGCCGACGTGAATCTCCCGCTCGGCGGCGTGCCGATCGCGATCAAAGACGTGATCAACGTGAAGGGCGAGCCGTGCTCGTGCGGCTCGAAAATCCTCGATGGCTACACGGCAAATTACGACGCGACGGTGATCAAACTGCTGCGCGCAGCCGGTGCGATTCCGTTTGGACGTTGCAACATGGATGAGTTTGCCATGGGCAGTTCGACGGAGAACTCCGCCTTCGGCCGCTCGTGCAACCCGTGGGATCCCTCGCGCGTCCCCGGCGGATCGTCGGGCGGCTCCGCAGCGGTCGTGGCCGCAAACGAAGCCTACGCCGCGCTCGGCTCCGACACCGGCGGCTCCATCCGCCAGCCCGCCGCGCTGTGCGGCTGCGTGGGACTTAAGCCGACCTATGGCCGCGTCTCGCGCTTCGGCCTCGTCGCATTCGCATCGTCGCTCGATCAGATCGGCCCTTTCACAAAAACAGTCGAGGACGCCGCGCTGCTGCTGAACGTCATCTCCGGCCGCGACCCGCTCGACTCCACGAGTCTCGACGAGCCCGTGCCCGACTACACCGCCAAACTCGGCCAGGATTTGAAAGGCGTGCGCCTCGGAATGCCGCGCGAGTATTTCATCAGCGGCATCGACCCGGAGGTGGACGCCGCCGTGCGCGCCGCGATCAAGCACTACGAATCGCTCGGCGCGGAGATCGTCGAAGTCTCGCTGCCGAACACTGAGCACGCCGTCGGCGTCTATTACATCATCGCCACCGCCGAGGCGTCCGCGAATCTCGCGCGCTTCGACGGCGTCCGCTACGGCTCGCGCGCGACCAATTCCAGCCTCCTCGAAATGTATGGCCAGACGCGCGGCCAGGGCTTCGGCCCCGAGGTGAAGCGCCGCATCATCCTCGGCACCTACGTCCTCAGCAGCGGCTACTACGAAGCGTTTTACCTCCGCGCGCAAAAAGTCCGCACGCTCATCCGCCGCGACTTCACGAGCGCGTTTGAAAAGGTGGACGCCATCATCTGCCCCACCACGCCGGAGCCCGCGTTCAAGGCGGACGACCGCACCGATGATCCGCTGAAGATGTACCTCGCGGACATCTTCACCATCGCGTGCAATCTCGCCGGCACCTGCGGCATGAGCCTCCCGTGCGGCTTCGCAGATGTGGACGGAAAAAAATTGCCCGTCGGTCTTCAGCTCATCGGCCAGCCATTCCAAGAAGCGCGCCTTTTGCAAATCGCGCACGCCTACGAGCAATCCACCGCGTGGCACAAGGCCGTTGCGCCGATTTAGAAGGTGTAGCGGAAGCCGACGGAGACGTTGTGCGAGCGGTAGTTCGTGCGGAAGAACTCGCCATCATAAAATGCGGTGGTGGCGAAACGGTCGTTCCACAGGATGGTGAAACCGCCGCTCAGGAGCATGCTGTCGCGCCCGATGGTCGGCCCGGAAACGGTGAATGGATTGCCGCCCAAAGTGGCAAATGTCGAATTGAGGGAATAGGTCGCCGCCCCGGCTTCGTGCTGCCAGACGGCGCGCACTTCGGGTCGCAAGGTGGCACGGCCCATTTTGGCATCGAAGGTCGCATGGACGCCTGCCGCAGAGCGAAGGGACTCCTCCGTTCTCCCCGACACTGTGAGCGGTGCAAACGCACCCCGCTCGGTGAAGCCGTCCAACCGCACATTGGTGTATTGGAAACTCGCCACCGGCCCGATCGTGAGACCGCCCACTTTCCAATCGTAGCCTGCGCCGATGAGAAGATTCACCTCAGTGCCTTCCGGACTCGCCGTGGCGACGGAGTTGCCCGGTGTGCCCCGCCGGGTGGTGTAGCTGTTGAACCCTCCGCTTGCCGCGAGATCCAGGTGAAATCCCTGATCAAAATACGTCGCGTATGCACCCACGCGACCACCGTCCACATTCACCCTGCCGCCTGCGGAAAGATTCGCAGCAGTGTTCATGTATCCGAGACTGATGCCTGCGGCAAAATGATCCGTGAAACGGTAATCCACACCTGCGGTGACACCGCCCGAATCGAGATTGAAACCCGCGGCATTCGTCGTGCTCCCCACGTGCGTGAATTCACCACTGCCGTTGACGAATACGCCCCACCGATCCTCACTCGGTGGTGGCGCGATTTGCTTGCTCGGACGCCCGACCGGGCCCCGCGCCCCACCACCGGTTCCTCCCAGCACAGCACCTCCTGAAGGGCTTTCCGCCCCGGCGCGGATGTCCGCCAGCCGGCGCTGGATGTTCGCGCTCTGCACGTTCGCGAGCGACACGGCGATGTTGAAGATCGAGGTCAGTTCCTCAGGGCTGATTTTGTCCAGATTTCCCGCGAGCGTGCCGAGCGGCTGCGTGTCGAGGAAGTCGAGTTCGCTGCGGACTCCGGTCCTCAAAAACAGGCTCGCAGCGGCACTGTCCAGCCCCTGCGCGACAGCGCGCTGATTGGGCGTAAAGCCCAGCGTGTTGCCCAGCGCCATGAAACTCCCCTGCATCGCCTCCAGCGTCACGCTGTCCGTGTGCAAATTCACCACCGGGACCAGCAGTGGATTGCTGCTAAAATCGGAAAGCCCAGTGACGTTTGCAGCCGACAGTGGCGTGCCATTCGCTGTGCCGCCGGCGACTCCGCCAGTGGCGGAAATCAGCACCACTTTCTGGCCCGGCGTCAGCACAAAACTATTCTGCTGCACCAGCGCCAGAGTACCGCCGCTGATGGCAGCCGTGCCCGTCGTGAGGAGTTGATCGTGCGTCAAGCCCGGCAACGTGCCGCCGACGTTCGCGACGTAGGTGCCTCCCGCCAGCGTGATATTCCCGGCACCAATATTCACGACGAGCGGGCCGCCGACCGTTCGCAGCGTGCCGCCGTTGACCGAGAGATTGCCCGAGCCGAGCGCGGTGCTGTTGCCGACGTTCAAAGTTCCCGCATTGAGCACCGTTCCGCCGGTATAAGTATTGGCGCCCGTCAGCGTCAGGATTCCCGGCGTGTTTTTGGTCAGCGTGAAATTTCCGCTCAGGATGCCAGTGACCAGCGCATTGCTCACTGCGGAGGAATCGGGTGCGGCAGAAAGTGCAAAACCGGTGAACGCATTTCCACCCGCGTCAAGCGCATCAGTGCCGATCGGCACAGGCGCAAGCGTACTGGTGAATGTGAACGGCGCATTCGTGCTGCCCGGCGCGAACGTTTGCGGCGTCGCCGGATCCGCGTCCTCGTAAAACGAGGCAATGCCCACGCCGGGATCGTAGGTGATTCCGAAGCCCGTCGGAGCGCTGAGATTCATCAGGTTGCTCGTCGTCGCGATGTTCAGATTCACGATGGCCAGATCGAAAGTCGGACCCGTGTTCAGCACGCCGTAGGAATAGGTGTAGATTCCAGTGCCAGCGCTGAAGTTGATATTCGTATTCAGATCGAGCTGCCCATTGGCTTGGGAGCCAAGGATGGAGGTCAGGCAGGCAATTGCGAAGGTGGACTTGAGAGCCGCGCTTCCTTTGTGGTTCGTTTTCATGTGGTGTATTAGTTGGTTGGGTTGGGTGTTGGAAAATGGACGGTGTGCCGGTGCGGACTTCACGGCATGATTCGCTGGAAGAACCAAAAAGCACCCGCGACGGTGACGGCGAGCGCGCCAGTCGCGACGATACGTGCCGCCACGAATTCGCTGCGGCGATGCACCAGCGCGAGCAAGGGCGCGACGGCTGCGACGATGCACGCCTGGCCGATCTCCACGCCGCCATTGAATGCGAACAGCGACCAGCCGAGGGCTGCGCGAGGGAGCACCATTTCCTGCAGCACATTCGCGAAGCCGAATCCGTGAATCAGCCCGAACCCGAAGGCAAATATCATCCGTGGATCGCGCCGCCGCGTGCCGAGGAAGGCGTGAACACCCACGAAGACGATGCTAAGCGCGATCGCGGGCTCAATGATGGAAGCGGGCGGCGAAAGAATGCGGAATGTCGCGAGTCCGAGCGTGATGCTGTGCGCGACGGTGAATGCCGTGATGATTTTCAAAAGCTGCCCGACACTGCCCCCGAGCAGCAGCAGCCCGACGACGAACAGAATGTGATCCGGCCCGATGAAAATGTGATGAATCCCCGAGCCGAGAAACTGCCGCACGACGGCTCCGACGGACTGCGTGGAGCCAATGTGAAATTCGGCCGTGCGTGCTTCGCCCTGAAAAATCTCCTGCTTCTCAAGGTTCCCGCTTTCGTAGATGCCGAGGAAGGTCCGGTGCCGCGGGTCGTAGGGAAAAAGTTTGCACTGCACGCCGAGGACTTCGGGCAGCGACTTCCATGCGTAGCTGAACTCAATGCGCACATCGCGCTTTTCCGGAACAGGAGTGATCGCACTCAGTTCCGCAGGGAGCGGCATGCCGCCAGCGGTGATGATCATGCGCGCGCGAAGCACATCCGCGAGAGCCGCGCGCTGCGCAGTCGCACCCGCGGGCGTGAGCAAAGTATCGGGCTCGACGGCGGGCAGGTCGTGCGCGAGGTCCGTGGCCGAGGCCGTGAGGATCGCACGCATCCCGTCGCCTGTGAGCCGCAGATCGAGGAAGCTCGTCGGCTCCTCGTGCGCGGATGCCCGCGAGACCATGAGCAACGCGACGAGCAGCGCAAAGAATTTGCCGTGGGCTCGCCGCGCTTCGCTCATCGCGTCACGACGGGTTCTGATTTCGTGACAGCTGCAGAGGATTTGCCGCTTCCCAATTCCTGCAGCGTCGCAACCGCAACCGGTGCCTGCAGCAGGCTGAAGCGAGGATTGATGCTCAGCGCAGTCTGCAGGTGATTCTGCGCCGAAACCCGATCCCCGAACTTCGCAGCGATCATCCCGGCGTGGAAATGAATCTCGGCGTCCTCCGTTTTCTGGCTGAGGGCGCGTTTGATCGCCTCAATGGCGCGAGGCTGATCGCCATTTTTGAAATACACCCACGCGAGCGTGTCCGCCTCGTTGACGTTGCGCGTGAGCTTGCGCGCCTCCGCCATGCGGAGCGCCTCGATGAGCTTGCGATCATGGTCTGCGTAAAATTTCGCCATCGCCATGTGCGTGTGCCCGGCGCGCGCGGTCTGCGCTTTGTCGAGTTCCTCCGCCTGCTCATAGCATTTTTCCGCATCGGCTTTCCGATCCGTCGTCGCGAGGACATCGCCCAGTTCCACCAGCGCAAAGTGATTCGGCCCGGCTTCGAGGACCGTCCGGTAGTGTTCTTCCGCAGAGGCAAAGTCTCCGCGTGCCGCAGCGATGCGCCCGGCAGCCAGCAGCACATGCGCGTTCTTGGATCCCGCTTTCACCGGGCCTTCCAAGTTTTGCGCGGCAGGGAGCAGGGCACCCTGATTGAAAAGCATCATCGCCATTTTCGCGCGGCACCAAGCGGTGTTTTCGGCAAAGGGAGCGCCTGCCTTGATCGCCTTTTCAAGCAGCCACATCCCCTTCTTCGTGTCACCGGTCAGATAGAGCAAATGTGCACCACGGCTCCATGAGGACAGATCCGGCTTCAGATCCATCATCCTCTGATAATGCGTGTAGGCCGCCTCGTAGTCGCCCAGTTCCACGTCGGCATCGCCGAGGATTCCGTATGCGGCGGCATTCGTATCATCAAGCGCGAGCGAGCGGTTCGCCCAGTCGCGGCTCTGGCCGAAAATGTGCCGTCCTCCGGTCACCCACGCCATTCCCGTCATCGCGTCCACATTCTTCGGTTCGAGGCGCAGCGCATAGCCATAGGCAGCCTCGGCGAGATCGTAATAATGCTCATCCGCCGTATCGCGCAGAACTTGCGCCAGCACATCGCCGAGCACGACCCATCTCGCGGCGGCCTGATCCTTCTCCTGCACTTTCGCCAGTGCCACGCGCAGCGCCTGGTCGGTGGCCGACTTGCCAGCAGGCGCAGGAATCTGCGCGAGGATCTGCTGCGATGTCTGCGGTGCCGGAGCAGTCGGAATTGCGCCAGCCTTGCCCGCCGACTGCGGCGATTTCCGTGATAGGATCGCACCGACAAATGCCGCTGCAATGCACGCGCTGATGACGACGACACGGAACACCGAACGACGGGAATTTTGCTGCGGAGCAGGCTGTGGAGAAGGATTCAAAATATGATTCAGGCATGCGCCGGCGCGTCTGATTGAAAGACACGCCGGCGCGAATTTGCCGGATAGGAATCGCCAGCCTAGAAGCCGACGTTGACTCCCGAGTCCTTGCTATTGCGGGCACCTGCATTCGGCGTCGCCGCATAGGGGAAGGTGACGTTATAAGTAGTGTCGTTGGCCGGCACATTGTCGCCCACGACTGTGATAGTCGTGAAGCTAGGACCGCTGGCGATGGCCGTCAGCGCGATGTCCACGACGTCGTCGCCGAAACGCCGGCCATTGGGCCAGCCGGACGGAATCTGCGTGCCAGCTCCGTTCGCAACAGTGTCCCCGCCGATGAAACTTAGGCGGTTAAAGCCAGCTTCTCCGGGGGTCGGGACCTTGCCCGTCGTGGTGTTCACACGGACGACATCCGGGATGAAGATAGCCTGCAAGTCAGTGCGATTGGTCGTCTGGAAGTTCGTGCCGAAGACCGCATTGATCAGCACGGCGATTTCCGGGTTTAGAGCGTACTTCGCAAAGCTTGCGGCATCATTCGCCGGTGAGGTGCGGTTGTAAATATCCTTGTCCACGAGGGCCACGAGCACCTCGTTGAACAGCGGATTTGCAAGGCGGTTGACCTGAATGTACGGGCCCGAAGGACTGTCTGGGCCGTTCGTGCCGCGCAAGGTGATGCGCGGACGGCTGACCGAGGCATAGACGCCGACTCCCGTACTCGCGGGCTGCAGCGCGCCGGTGTAGGGAACGCTCGGCAGCGCCGTCAGAGGAATGACTATGGCATAGTGCATGACGTTGAATCCCTTGAACCCATCCACGCCGCCGCCCGCCTGTCCGAAGCTGTTGCCGAGTATTCTCCCATCCAGGAGATCGGAGATGCCGGGAACGTCGGCGAAGAAGCTGTCGTCACGCGGCCCGGCGAACATCGTGTAGGTCGCACCACCGGAGACAACGTCCACCGTCGTCTGCGCCGTGTACGGATCCAGCGTTGCGCGGCTAATCGCGCCGGAAACGGCACGGCCAGTCGTCGGGTCGTTGTAACGGGGCGTCGTTCTCAAACCGACATTCGGCGGCGCGACCAGCAGCGGTGTGGCATTCAGCGCTGTGCGGGAGGCTCCGCTGACGGTTCGCGTGACGGTGTAGCTTTGGACGAAATTTTGATGCGCGTCGCCGACAGTCATGATCCCACCGACATCCGCATTGCCACCGATATTTGCACCGCGTCCATACCGAAGGATCGTGTTTTTGTTCTTGTAGCTGCCGTTCACCACGTCCACGGCGGAGAATTGGAAGTCGTAACGCTGAAGCTCCGCGCCCGTGGCGGGATTCGCGATGTGAATGGTGTAAAGCGCGTCCGGAGAAAATGCGTCGAACATCAGTCCGTCGCCCGGCTCCATGAAAGGATGCACATTCACCTCGACCACGAGCACCTTCTCGCCCGAGGGCCGCGTGCGCACGAACGCATAGACATCCGAGAGATTCGCCTGCGGATCGAGTTTGATGAGCGGCGCGTCGCTATGGCTGGAAGCCAGCGCGCTCGGCATGGGAGCCAGCCAGAAAGCGGCCGCACAAGCGGCGCTGGCGACGAGGCTGATGGCTCGCGTCGCAGAGGGACGCTGGCCGGTGATTCGGGTGGGGTGAATGGGTGATTTCATAATTCGTTTTAGGATGTGGTTTTGGATTTCACCCCCTCCTTCGACGCGAATGTGCTGGCTGGATGCATCACCATTCCAGACGAAGGAACTGCGAGCGCGTCAGCATCTGCAACCTCCTCCAAAGGCACGACCATACACTTCCAAGGGGCCGCGCCGCGCGGCAACGTCCTCACCACCTGCTTCCTCAGCAGCGACCGCCACGATGTGTTTTTTTCTCCGCGCAGGAAAGGTCCGCCGCCTCATCCACCAGGCCCTGATGGGCATGTTTAAAAGTGGCACCTTTTGCAAGTCGCCCACGCCCCCCTACCAGTCCGCCGACTGGCATAAGGCTGCCGCACCGCTTTAGCGCGCCCCGCGCAGACTTTCGTCAGGCCGTCTTTGTCTTCTCGGTGGCCTTCTCGTTCATCTTGTGACCGAGCATCTGCATCGTCTTCTGGAGCGCCTCCACTTTCAGCGGCTTCTTCAGCACGGTGACAGGTCCGAGTTTCAAAATGTTGTCCAGCATCTGGCTGTCCGGATAGCCCGTGATGATCACGATCGGCATGTTGGGCTGCATGTCCTTGGCCTGCTTGTAAATCTCATCGCCAGTCGTATCGGGAAGCTGGAGGTCCAGAAAGAACAGTTCAAATTTCTGCTTATGCAGCGCCGCAACGGCTTCCTTGCCGGTTCCCACCACGATCCGCGAATAGCCCTGCTTCTTGAGGAAAAGCTTGAACATGCTTTGCAAGCCTACGTCGTCATCCGCCACAAGCACCGTCGGCTGGCCTTCCTCTTCGTTGCGCAGGATGTCACGGTCCAGCATGTCCTTCTTCACCCGCCAGCGCCCGCCGATCTGGATCGCGGGAAGCTGGCCGCGCTGCACGAGATAATAAACCGTTGGAAGAGGAATGCGGAGGTATTCCGCCGTCTCCTTCACGGTCATCAGATTATGCGTCTGATTTGCCTGAGGCAGTTTGGGTTCATTAGCGGACGATGGCTGGGACATACTCAGGCTTCAAGGGACGATGAGAATTTATGGCAACAATGTCAATATGAGTTTTTTGAAATTCCGCGCGCAGGGTGTGGCATTCTGAATCCCAGCCAACAGAGGCGGGCCGTTTACCCGCAAGAATCGACAGGTTATTTTTCCACAATCCTCACACGATGGCAAGTTTCGGTTTCCCACATACGTTTGCGCGCAAACCAAAGGAATCCAAGGCAAAAAACGACGCTTCGCCGCAAGCGTTCAGGGAATAAGTTTTTGCAGATAAAGCTATTTTTGATAAACTCCGTATTTCCCATGAACGAAGCAAGACCTCCATTTCACCTCCTCAGGGGTGGAACGAATGTCCTGCGCAACCGCAGAGGCGCAGAGGTGGCATGAGAGTTTCGGAGAGGGAATTGAAAGATCCCTCCGCGTTCCGGTCAATTTTACTCCCCGCCTCTGGTAGTGTCCTGAGAGTTCTGCAAAAAGAAAGTGGGTCATGGTAGGGACGGGAGCGACCAAGCAACCCGAACCCTAAAAACAACCATGACCCGAAAGAACGATAAGCAGAACGTGACTGAACTCAAA
>JBDSAR010000142.1:0-2433 GCA_039922035.1 Chthoniobacteraceae bacterium | reverse complement strand
GAAACGATCGGCGAGCTGCGCGCCAAAGCGATCGTCGCTGTTAAAAATGGCGCGCCCCTTTTTCTTCTGCTGATCGCGGATGCCGGAGAAGAGGCCGGCCTTCGTCTCGAAGTACGCCTCCATTGTGCGGTGATAATCGAGGTGATCCTGCGTGAGATTCGTGAATACGCCCGCATCGAATTCCACGCCGCGCACGCGGCCGAGTGCGAGCGCGTGCGAGCTGACTTCCATCGCGCAGCTCTTGCAGCCGGCGGAGCGCATCTGCCAGAGCAGGTCCTGCACGTCGGAGGATTCCGGTGTCGTGCGATCGGCGGGCAACTCGCGTTCACCGACGACGTAGCGCACGGTGCCGATGAGACCGCAGCGCAGGAAGTCCGAGTCGAGGATGTGCTTGAGCAGAAAGGTTGTGGTCGTCTTCCCGTTCGTGCCGGTGACGCCCGCGATTTTCAGTTTCTGTGACGGGTGGCGGAAATATGCGGCGGCAAGATCGGCGAGCGCCTGCCGGGCATTCGTGACTTCGATGCCGGTGGCACGCGTGCTCAGGCCGGGCTTTTCGCTCACGATCGCCGCTGCACCGCGATCGATCGCCGAGTCAATGAACTGGGTGCCGTCCGCCTTCTCGCCCGGCAGTGCGACGAAAAGCGCGCCTTCCACGACCTTGCGCGAGTCGTAGCAGATCGCGGTGATGTCGCGGTCCAGCGAACCGCTCACCTTTACTGGCCGGATCGCTTTGATGAGAATATCGAGATTCATCGCTCAGTTTCGCCCGGCCTTGGCGAGTATGAGATTGGTTTCTTTTTCCTGCTGGAGAAGGACGGGGTCCGGCGTGACGCCGAGAAAGGCGAGCGAGCGCTCCGCGATCGTGCGAAAGACAGGCGCTGCAACCAGACCGCCCACATCCTCATGCGCGGACACCTTGGCCTCATCAATGATGACGAGCAGGCAGAAGGCCGGCTTTTCGGCAGGCACGAAGCCAACGAACGAGGTGACGTGCCTGTCGTGCGAGTATGCCTGTTTCCCAGTTTTGGGATCGGTGATGAGCTTTTGCGCGGTGCCGGTCTTTCCTGCGATGTTGTAGCCGGAGATGTGCGCCAATTTTGCCGTGCCCTGTTTGCCGGTCACCTTGATGAGTGCGTCACGGACTTTTCCCGCGGTATCCCCGGTGATCACCTCGCGGACTTTCTGCGGCTGGTAGTTCGCGAGCACTTCGCCGGAGTCACTGCGGATTTCGCGGATGATCTGCGGCATCATGAGGTTGCCGCCATTGGCGATCGCACAGGTGGCGGTGATGATCTGCAGCGGCGTGGCCGTGACCTCGTGCCCCATCGCGACGCGCGTGATGGAGACGGGCTGCCACTGGTCCCGCGAGCGCAGGATGCCGCGAACTTCGCCGGGCAGGGCGACGCCCGTCTGCTGGCCGAAGCCGAAATTGCGGACCCAGTTGTAGTAGCGTTCCTGGCCGATCTGGAGCGCGAGTTTCGCCGCGCCGATGTTCGAGGATTTCTCGATGATCTGCGAGACGGTCAGCGACCCATACGGGTGATGATCATGCAGCACGAGGCCTCCATAGGCCCACTTGCCGTTCTCGCAGAAAATCTCGGTGCGTGGAGTGACCAGCCGGTAGTTGAGCGCGCCGGCGCAGGTCACCGCCTTGAACGTCGAGCCGGGTTCGACGCTGCCTGCGATGGCGGTGTTGAAGCGCTCTTCGGGTTTGGCCTTCGTGGCTTCGTTCGGATCGTAGGTGGGCCGGTTCGCCATCGCGAGGATTTCGCCCGTGTCGGGCTTCATCATGATCACGGTGGCCTTTGCCGGGCGCAGCCGTTTGCAGGCGGCTTCCAGCTCGGTCTCGACGATCTGCTGGAGGTTCAAGTTCACCGTCAGGCGGACGTGTGCGCCGTGCCGCGGGGCCCGTTCCTCGCCGGCAAAGTTCATGAGTTCCTTTCCTTGTCCGTCCTTTTCAAACGTGCGCGAGCCGTCTTGCCCTCGGAGCCAGGTTTCCATCGAGCGCTCGATGCCTTCGACGCCGCGGTAAGTACCCTGCTTCTCGCCAGCAGGGGGTTCTTCGTATCCGAAGAAGCCCACGACGTGGCTGAGCATCTGGTGCGCGGGGTAGATGCGTTTGAATTTCTGCTCGAACGAGATGCCCCTGACCTTCGCCTCGACGAGCTTCCGCTCGAGTTCCGCGGCGGTTTCCTCGGGGACGTTTTTCTTGATGACGACGTAGGTCCGGTCGTGGCTGATGCGCTTCGCCACATCCTCGGCATTCAAATCGAGCGATGATGCGAGGATGCTTGCGATCTCCTCGGGACTTTTGCTGTTGCGCGGGTCGAGACGCCTGTTCTCACAGATCACTCTTCCGTCGAGGATCACATCCCGCAGCGGTTCGTTGCGCGCGAGGCAGGCGCCTTCGGAATCCTCGATCATGCCGCGCCA
>JBDSAR010000141.1:0-3198 GCA_039922035.1 Chthoniobacteraceae bacterium | reverse complement strand
GACAAACTCATCGCGAACGGCGAAGCTCCGCGGCCTGGAAACCTAGCTCCCATCGAGCACGCCGCGTGGACGACGCTCTGCCTGCTCGTGCTCAACCTCGACGAAGCGCTCACCAAATGAACCCGCTCACCGAACGCGCCCGCCACATGACCCGCCGCCGTTTTCTCGGTACGACGGCTCTCACGCTCGGACTCCCCGCGCTGCATTCGCTCCTCGGCGCGGATGCGCTGAAAACTGCGCCGCTCGGGCTGCCGGGCCTGCCGCATTTTGCGCCGAAGGCGAAGCGCGTGATCTACATGATGCAGACGGGCGGACCGTCGCACGTCGATCTTTTCGACGACAAGCCGGAGCTTCGGAAACAGCGCGGGCAGGACATTCCTGAGAGCGTGCTCGGCGGTCTGCGGCTCACAACGATGACGGCGGGGCAGAAGGCCAAGCCGTGTCTGCCGGCGGCGTGGGGCGGCAGCGAGCGCGGGAAATGCGGGATGTGGGTCGGCAATCTTTTGCCGCACACGGCGGCGATTGCGGACGACCTCTGCTTCATCCGCTCAATGCACGGCGAGCAGATCAATCACGCGCCCGCCGTCACGCACATGCTCTGCGGCCACAACCTCCCGGGGCGTCCGAGCATCGGGGCGTGGCTGACTTACGGACTCGGCGTGGAGTCGGAAAATCTGCCCGGCTTCGTCGTGCTGACCTCCCGCGATCAAGAGGCGAGCTGTGGCCAATTTTTCTACGACTTCTATTGGGGCGCGGGCTTTTTGCCGGGTAAATATCAGGGCGTGCCGTTCCGCGGCGCGGGCGATCCGGTGCTTTATCTCTCGAACCCCGATGGCATGTCGCGCGAGCTGCGCCGCACGATGCTCGATGGCCTCGCGGAGATGAATCACTTTGCGCACGAGCGGTATCAGGATCCGGAAATCCCGACGCGCATTTCGCAATACGAGATGGCTTACCAGATGCAGATGAGCGTTCCGGAGCTGACCGATCTTTCGAGCGAACCGCAGAGCGTCCTCGACCTCTACGGCCCCGACGTGCAGCGCAAAGGCAGCTACGCTTACAACTGTCTGATGGCCCGCCGCCTCGCTGAGCGCGGCGTGCGTTACGTGCAGCTCATGCACGCCGGCTGGGATCAGCACGGCAATCTGCCGACGCAACTTCCCATCCAATGCCGCGACACGGATCAGCCAAGCGCCGCCCTCGTCACAGACTTGAAAGCGCGGGGGTTGCTCGACGACACGCTCGTCATCTGGGGTGGCGAATTCGGGCGCACGCCGTTTGTCCAAGGCGACATCACGAACGCGAAAGCGCACGGTCGCGACCATCACCCGCGGGCGTGGACGATGTGGCTCGCGGGCGGCGGCGTGAAGCGCGGGCACATCCACGGTGCGAGCGACGACTTCGCCTTTCACGCGGTGGAAAACCCCGTCCACGTCCACGACCTGCAAGCGACGCTCATGCACCTCTGCGGCATCAATCACGAGCGCTTCACCTACAAATTCCAAGGCCGCAACTTCCGGCTCACCGATGTGCATGGCGTGGTGGTGAAAGGCATTCTCGCCTGATCGCGATTCACGCAAATGAAAATCTACCTCCCCCGCGGAGTGGAAAGCGTCGCGATGCCCTTGCGGAAGGAAATTCCATCGAAACGCCCCCCCGATGAAACCTTTGATCCGCGCCATGCTGGCGTCATGCATTGCCGCTTTGCCGCTGGCCTTTCCACATGCGAGCACCGCCGCGGAGCCGAAGCGTCTCTACATCGCGAACGACGATCACACCGACTACATGTGGACGGCGGACGCGGAGACTTATGCGGGCGTCTTCACCGACCTGCTCGACTACTACCTCGCGCTCGCGGACGCGACGGAGGCGAACCCCGCGCCTTACCAGAGCCGCTTCAACTGCGACGGGAGTTATTGACTGTGGACCTACGAGCGGCGGCAGGGGCTTCGCTTTTCCATGGCGCTCTCGATGGAAAATCAGACCCAGCCGCTCGGGCTCGCGTCGCTCTGGGCAGGCGCGGGCGCGCGCTATTCGTGGAAGGGAATTTGCGGCTGCGCGAGCAAGCTGCCGAAGGAGGTCTTCGCCGAGCGGCTGCATGAAATCTACTGGTATGCGGGCAGGGACGGGCAGCGCGTGCTGATGAAGTGGTATTCGCTCGGGCTGCGCGTCGGCACCTATCTCGAAGCCGGCTGGCCGATCAATACGCTCCAGCCTTCCGGCAAAGGCGGGCCGAACGCGGCGATCGAATTTCTCGATTCCGATCCCGGCTTTCTCCGCCGCTACCGCGACTCCGCAACGAGCGAGCCGTATCGCGTGCGCGCCGCCTTCGGCTTCGGCGGCGATGCGCTGGCGGAGAAGACGGGCGTGCCCGGCGATCCCGGCGTGCCGAAGGAACCCGGCCTCAATTCCAACATTCCCGGCTGGCCACAGACCGAGCATTTCCACGAGATCGCGCGGAAGGCGAGCACCGCCGCCCGGCAGGTGATCGTCTCGAATGAGCACGATTTCTTCGAGGACTTCGAGCGCACGCACGGCGCGACGCTGCCAAGTGAAAGCGTGACCTTCGGCAACGAGTGGGACCTTTACTCCGCTTCCATGTCGGAGACTTCCGCGCGGGTGAAGCGTGCGGTGGAAAAGCTGCGTGCCGCGGAACTCATGTCCGCGCTGGTGAGCCTGAAGCGACCGGCGTTTTTTCCTGGCCGGGAAAAGGAGCGCGACTAGGCGTTCGTGGACCTCGGGCTGTATTGGGAACACGACTGGACCGCCGATGGTCCGGTCTCGCGCGAGCGCCGTGCGGCGTGGCAGGAACTGCTCGCGACCGAGATCGAATATTACGTGAACTCGCTCCACGCCGACGGCGCGACGCGGCTCGGCGGCCTCATCCAAAAGCCCGACGAGAAGACGCAGCGTTTCTTCGTGCTCAACCCGCTCGGCTGGCCGCGCACGGACGCCGCGGACTTCGTCTATCATGGCGCGAAAGACATCCACGTCCGCGATCTCACCACCGGCCAGGACGTGCCGCACCAGTTCGTGAATCTCGACGGCGCGACCTTCCTCCGCATCCTCGCGAGTGACGTGCCATCCGCGGGCTACAAGTGCTTCGAAATCCTGACTGGCAAAGGATCCGCAGCGACCGACGACGCTGCGACCGTGAGCGGCGACGACCACGCAACGCTGGAAAACTCGCGCGTGAAA
>JBDSAR010000140.1:0-14862 GCA_039922035.1 Chthoniobacteraceae bacterium | reverse complement strand
GTTCACGGAAGGCTGGAAGATTCAGCCCGTCAGCGTGCCGACCGAACTCCGCATGACTTTCTACACGCGGCACGGGGAGGTCTTTGCCGTCGCGTGCGCCGCACTCTCGGTGCTCATCTTCGCGCTCGTCACCGCATCGCGGCGCGCTAGCCGCCGTTCTTGAGGAACTCGACCTTCGCGCTCAGCTCGGGCGTGAGGAAGCGGTCGGGCTTTTCGATCTTCACCTTCACCTGCAGCGTTCCTTTTTGACGGCTGGCCTCGGGTGCGACTTCGGCGACGATGCCGGTGTACACTTTCTCCGGCCATGCCTCCGGGCTTACGCGGCAGCGCTGGTCCATCGAGACTTTTGGCAGATCGGCTTCGCTGATGTCCACCTCGACCTGAAGATCCTCCGGGTCCGCGAGCGAGAGCAGAGCACTGCTGGGGCCGTGTGTGCCGGTGCCGCCGAAGGTCTGCGGCGTCACGAGTTCGCCGGGATGCGAGAGTTTTTCGAGCACGACGCCGTCAATCGGCGAGCGAATCACCGTCCACTCGAGCCACACCTGCGCCATCGCGCGCGTGCCTTCGAGCTGCTGCACCTGCGCCTGCGCGGAGGCCACGCCGAGGCGGGCCTCGTCTGCGCGCTCGGCGCTTTCGATCTGCGAGGCGCGCAGCATTTTCACGCGATCAAAATTGAGCTTCGCCCGTTCCACCGCGACGCGTGCGATGGCGAGCTGGCCTTCGATTTCGAGGATGCGCGCCTGCTGCTCGGAGTCGTCCAGCCGCACGACGATTTCGCCTTTCTTCACGCGGTCGCCTTTTTTCACGCCGATCCATTTCACCTCGTTCATCGAGCGGGGACTGATCTCGATGCGCTCGCGATTGATGATGTAGCCGCTGACGGTGAGCAGCGCATCGCCTGCCTTCGCGGGCTTTTCGCTCGCGGGCGCGATGGCCGCGGGCGGTGCGGATTTCTTCTCCGGCGTTGCGGCCTTGCCTGTGCCGATGCGCGCATCCGAGGCCCAGGGCCTGGCAAAATAGAGAGCGATGGCGGTGGCGACGATCACGGCGAGGATAATGTAACGGAATGCGCCCTGTGAGCGCTGCCGTCGTGAGTCGGGAATCTGAATGGTCTGCAATTTTGCCGCGTCCATGTGCGCGAGTGTAACTCGGATCAGACGGCCTTCAATGCCTCGATCACCGGCAGGCGCGATCCGCGCAGCGCAGGCAGCAGCGCGCCGAGCAGACCGACGAGCGCGGCGAAAACAAGGCCTTCCGCGATGATGGGCGGGGTGACTGTGAGTTCGAACACCGTCTCGCTGAAGGTCTGAAAATTCATCGTGCCCGTCTTGTAGCCGTTCACCGCGAGCGAGGCGATGCTGCCGACGATTCCGCCGATGAACGCGAGGCATGCGCCCTCAATGAGAATCGCCGCCACGATGGAGCGCCGGCGGAAGCCGAGCACGCGCAGCGTTCCGATTTCTCGCGTCCGCGCGCCGACGCTCGCATACATGGTGTTCATCGCCGCGAGCACTGCGCCGACGGACATCACGATCGCGATCACGTGGCCGCCAAAACGGATCGGCCCGGCGGTCTTCGTCTGCTGCGCGTAGTATTCCGTCTCCGCGACGACGCGCATGATGAGGCGGTGATCGCTTTCGAGGCGTTGCTTCAGCCGCGCGCCGGACGCCGCGTCCACCGGGCGGATGAGGACGCTGGCGTAGCTGGGGCGATTGAAAATGGCGCGCGCCTCGTCCGCATCCATCCATGCCTCCGAGTCGAATGCGCTGCCGCCCGCGTCGAACTGTCCGACCACGGTGAGCGTGCGCGAGCCGATCTTGATTTCGTCCCCGGCATTCAGCCCGCTGAAGCGCCGCGCGAGGCGTGCGCTCGTGACGGTCTCGCGCTTTCCGGGGACAAACCAGCGCCCGGTGACGAGCTTCACCTGCGGGCGCAGCGAGGGGCCGTTTGGCGACACGCCGCGGAAGATCACATTCGCTCCGCCGGCGGCATCGCCGCTCCGCGGGAGGTAGGCGGTCACGAGTGCGTCCGGCGAAATGAGCGGCTTGCCCGCGCTGTCCCGCGCGATTTCCTCGGAGTATTGGATCGAGCGCACATCATCGAGGCCGATCTGGCTCGTGGCTTCGGAGTCGGAGCCCTTGCGCACGACGAGGAGATTGCGCGGATCGCCGGTGGTGCCGCCGGCGGTCTCGAGTCCCGTGGCGAGAGCCTGCATGAGGATCCATACGAAGACCACGGCGGCGACGCCGAGCACGGTCGCGATGGTCGAGCGCCAGCGGACGAGGACATTGCGCAGGCTGTATTGGATGGGCAGTGCCATGGGTTTTGGATCGCGCGCCCGCGACCGGGGCGCGAGTTCACTTGCCGCAGAACCATTCCTCCGGCGTGCCGGAGCGTCAAGCGGCGCGGACGCTTGCCTGCGCGCGCGTCTTTGCGATGCTCCGCAAATGTTCCGGTTTTCCGTCTGTCTCGCCATGCTCCTTTCCATCGCGCTCGTGGCGGATGACCGGCTTGTGGTGGATGACGAGGCATTCGAGGAGCAGGCGATCGCCGCGGCGGCGGCGCTGCACGGGAAGGGCAAGCTCGTCTCGCTCACGAAGCTTCGCACGCAGCTCAAGCGGACGCATTGCGACATCACGCTGCCAGAGCCGCGCAAGGACAAGCTCAGCCCGCCGGAAGTCTATCGCCGCATCCGCAGCAGCACCGTGGTCGTCGCCACTTTCTACCACTGCACGAAGTGCAAGAAGTGGCACTTCGACAGCGCGTCCGGATTTGTCGCGGCGGACGGCGTGGTGAGCACGAGCGAGCATGTCGTGGACTTTGAGGACGAGGGAATGAAGGACGGCTTCCTCGTGGCCGCCGATGCAAAGGGCCGTGTCTTCCCCATCACCGAAGTGCTCGCCGCGAACGCCGATTCCGACACCTGCCTGCTCCGCGTGCCCGGGCTCGATCTGCCACCGCTCCCTCTCAGCCTCACGGCGCAGGTCGGCGATCCCGTCTTCTGCCTGAGCCACCCGGACGGCAACCATTGGATGTTCACAGCCGGGATGCTCTCCCGCTTTTTCATCAACCGCGAGGCCGCGACCGACGGCGACAAGCCGCCCGCAAAGACGAAGGTCGCGCCGTCCCTCTACATCAACATCACGGCCGAGTATTCGCCGGGCAGCAGCGGCGCTCCAGTCGTGGATGAATGCGGCAACGTGGTCGGCCAGGTCGAGAGCATCACCTCGAGCATCGAGGATCAGAAGGATGGCGACGGGAAGAATGTCACCACCAGTTTTGGCATGCCGCTGCGCTCGTGTGTCGCATCCGAGGAGATCGCGAAGCTCGCGCGGCCTGCGAAGCACGCGAAGTAAGCTCGCCGTCCCGCGAGGCTACTTCAACGACGCGGTGGGTGCCGGCGGAATGCGCTTTTCCTTCGCAGCCCTCCGCGCGGCGATGCACGATGCGCACTGGTACACGCGTGCGGTCACCGGTTCGCCGGGCAGGAGTGCATTGCCTGCGGAGACGATCTTTTCCGCACCAAACGGAAAGTCGGCCGTGGCCGACAGACTCGCGAGTCCGGTTCCTTCGGATGCCGTGTCTCCAAAGACAATCGGAATCTGGCAGAGCTTCATCTTGATGTGATGCACCGGGCAGATGTCCCCGACGGTGCTCACCAGATCGCGGGGCAGTGGCGGCCTGCCGACGGAATCCTGCGCGGCGAGACGCTCATGATTGGCGGCTTCGGCCGGGAGTTTTCCACCCGTGCGGTCACCACTCGTGCGGCTGCCTGTGCCGGCATTTTCCTGACCGGGTTCGCAAGAGGCGAGCAGCAGCGTTACGAGCGGTGCAAGGATGAGGAGGTGGCGCATCGGGGCGGAGGTTTCTCCGTATAAAAATGCACACGCTCTTCAGCTTCGCGCAACGTGTTTTCCTGAAGACCGCGGCGACCGGATGCCTGGCAGGCAAACACCCCGCGCACGGCCGTGCCGTGCGCGGGGTGTGAATGTGTCGCCTTCGTGGATGATCAGATCACCACGGTCTTGCCGGGGATGGCGCGCGGATACATGCCGTCGGGGCCGGGCTTCACGGGCATGTCGGCGTCCCAGGCGAGGTTTTTCGGGAAGATGGTCAGCTCGCTCTTGAGGGCCTTTTCCATCTCCACTTCCTTGCCGCCGTAGGTCGCGAGGCGTCCGAGGATCGCCGTCATCGTGCTCATCGCGCCGGATTCGGCTTCGTTGTAAGGCGTGTTGTTGCGGATCGCGGCGAAGAGATCATCGTGCTCCTGCTGGTATGGATCCTTGTCGCCTTCGCTCTTGTAGCGCCACGGATCGCCGCCGGTGATGGACATCGTGTGGCGCCCCACGTCGCACGACCCCTTCGTGCCGACGACATGCTCGCTCACCGAGTTCCAGCAGCCGACGATGTGGCGGCAGAAGCTGGAGAGGCGCGAGCCGTCCGCGTATTCAAATTCGACGGCGTGGTGATCGAAGATTTCGCCGTAGTCCTCGCCTTTCCGGACTTCGCATCCACCCATGCCCTGCGCCTTCACGGGCCAGCCTTTTTTCACCCAGTTGATCACGTCGAGATTGTGGATGTGCTGCTCGGTGATGTGGTCGCCGCAGATCCATGTGAAGTAATACCAGTTCCGCATCTGGTATTCCATTTCGGTGAGCTTGCGGCCGTACTGCTTCTCGAGGTCGGCGCGCTTCTTGAGCCACGGCGTGTTGCCATTCCAGTAGGCGCGCATCGAAGTGATGTCTCCGATCGCTCCGTCGTGCAGGCGCTTCATCGTCTCAATGTAGCCCTTCTGGTGATGACGCTGCAGGCCGACGCCGACCTTCAGCCCTTTTTCCTGCGCGATTTTCGCGGCGGCGAGAACTTTGCGCACGCCCGTGCTGTCCGTGGCGACGGGCTTCTCCATGAAGACGTGCTTGCCCTGCTTGATGGCTTCCTCAAACATCATCGGGCGGAAGCCGGGAGGCGTGGAAAGAATGACGACATCGGCCTGCGCGATCGCCTTCTTGTAGGCGTCAAAGCCGAGGAAACGGTTCTCCTTCGGGACCCGTGCACGGTCCTCGAATTTGCTCTCGAAATTTTTCAGCGCGGACTCCATGCGATCCTCATGCACGTCCGCCGCGGCGACGAGCTTGATCGGGCCGAGGTTGGTGGTGTTCAGCGCCTGCGCACATGCGCCGGAGCCGCGTCCGCCGCAGCCGACGATGGCGAGCTTGATCTCATCGCCGCCGCCTGCGCCGAGGGCAAAGCGTGAGGGAGCGAGCGTGCTCGCGAGCGCCGCGGCGCCGAGGGCTGCGCTGCCGCGCTGGAGGAAGCTGCGGCGGGTGTGTTGTTCCGGGGTGATGATTCTGGGTTCCTGATTCATTGGGTTGTGGGTTTGCGGTGAAGTGAAGGAGCGCAAGCCTAGAGTACATGCTTCCGGCTTGGCTACGCCCGAATGACCTCGCCGTGCAGAATTTCTTTGCGCGCTTGGGCATGCGGATGGTGACGAAAGTGTGAGGCTCGCATTTCACGGGCCTCCTTCACATCGCGGGCTCTTCGATGCTTTGCAGCCACCAGCGCGCCGATGCGCGGGCGCGGCCGAAGCTGCGCTGGAAATAGACGCGAAGCACATGGCCGTCCGTCGTGCGCAGGCGGAAGCAATGTTTCCGCAGGTAGCGCTCACCGCTGCCGTGCTTGCAGTCGCCGTAGGCCTTCGAGGTCTCCAGCACCTCGGCCACGATCCAGTCGCGTCCGCGCCAGCAAAATTTTGCGGGCAGCCCCGGCTCGCCGCGCGACATCGCGAGGGGATCGAAGCTCGCGTCGGGAGTGATGGGCTCGCTGATGAAAGTCGTCGGCACGGCGGGAGCAAACGCCGGTTTTCTGCGATGTCCAAGCTGCGCGTGAAAAAACACAGCTTGTGATTTTCCGTGGAAGCAATGACACCGCTGCGAACTTTCCGATGAAAGCACTCCCGCTCATCGCCACCATCATTTGCAGTTTCACCGGCATCACCTTCGCTGCCGGTACCGCGCCGCCTGCGGGCGCATTTGATCTCCGGGAGTGGAAGCTCCAGATCCCGGGCCCGCTGGAAATCAAGCAGCTCGCGGGATATTCCTCGCCCTACTTTTTCCTGAACAAGAGCCGTGAGATGGTATTTCACCTCGATGCGGCGGAGCCCGGCACGACGCCGAACACTAAGTATGTCCGCTCCGAATTGCGCCATCTTCCGAACTGGCACATCAGCGAACCGCACAACCTGTCCGCCGAGGTGAAAGTTTTGTCGCATCTCGATCCCGAAAAAGTCACCGTGCTGCAAATCCACGGCATCCAGGAAGACGGCAGCGACGCCCCGCCGCTGCTCCGCATCGCGCTGAACCACGGCGACCTCGTCGCGATGATCAAGCCCGACAACGAGGGCGAGCGCACGGATTCCATCCCGCTGAAAAAGGGCGTCGGCGCGAATTGGTTCAAGGTCGAGATCGCCGTGAAGAATCGCTCGCTGGTGATTTCCGTGGACGGCGCGCAGAAGGTCACGCACAGCCTCGCGTACTGGAAATACCCGAACTATTTCAAGGCCGGCTGCTACCCCCAGGCGACGCAGGGCACCGCCGACATCTTTTTCCGCAAACTGAGCGTGAAGTGAGCGGGTGGAACGCCTTGATGCCCGTGTAGGTGTCAGTGCGGCAAGGGCGCGCATAATTTTCTTGCCGGGTATGGCTGGCCGGGCATTCTCGGTTCCGATTACGAATTGCGTAATGAAACCCCACGACAAGACCATTCAACGCGAAATCCTCCTCGGCTTTTGGAAGGTGCATGTCCTGCACCACGCCGCGGAGGGGCCGCTCGTCGGGCAATGGATGCTCCACGAATTGCGTGAGCACGGCTACGACGTGAGCCCCGGCACACTCTACCCCGTGCTGCGCCGGATGGAGGCGAATGGCTGGCTGCGATCCAAGGCGGACAAAAAGGCGGGGCCGAAGGCGCGCCGCGAATACCTCCTCACGGCAGCGGGCCGCAAGGCGCTGAAGGTCGTCCTCGGCTGCCTGAACGAGCTGAAGGGCGAAGTGCTCAACGGGAGGAAAAAGTAGGGTGAACATCGTCAATATTTCCCTTCGCCGTCCTGTCACGATTCTCGTCGCGGTGCTTGCCGTGTGCCTCGGCGGATGGCTCGCGATCCAGCGCATGTCGCGCGATGTCTTCCCGCCGCTCGGCATCCCGACGATCTATGTCGCGCAGCCGTTTGGCGGGATGGACGCGGCGCAGATGGAGGGCTTCCTCACGTACTACTACGAGTATCACTTTCTCTACATCACGGGCATCGAGCATGTGGAGTCGAAGTCCATCCAGGGCGCGAGCATCATGAAGCTGCAGTTCCATCCCGGCACCGACATGTCGGCGGCGATGGCGGAGACCGTGGCGTATGTGAACCGCGCGCGCGCCTTCATGCCGCCGGGCACGCCGGGGCCGTTCATCACGCGCTTCGACGCGGGCAGCGTGCCGGTGGGGCACCTCGTGTTCTCGACGGAAAACCCCACGCGCACCGTCGGCCAGATGCAGGACGCGGCGCTGAACATGGTGCGCCCGCTCTTCGCCACGCTGCCCGGCGTGAGTGCGCCGCCGCCCTTCGGCGGAGGTGCGAGGACGATCGTGGTCAATGTGAAGCCCGACCGACTCCGCGCGCTCTCACTTTCGCCGGATGAAATCGTGCAGGCCATCGCGCAGGCCAACGTCATCAGCCCGAGTGGCAACATGAACCTCGGCGACCGCTATCCCGTCGTGCCGGTGAATGCGGTGGTGAAAAACATCAAGGATCTCGAAGGCGTGCCGCTGCGCGTGACGCCGGGCGCGGCGGTGTTCATCCGCGACGTGGCGACGGTGGATGATCAGAGCGACATCACGACGAGCTACGCACTCGTGAACGGCCGGCGCACGGTGTACATGCCGGTGACGAAACGCGCGGACGCCTCGACGCTCGCAGTGGTCGGACTCGTGAAGGCGAATCTCCCGAAATTCAAGGCCGCGGTGCCGGACGATGTGAACGTGACGTTCGAGTTTGATCAGACGCCCGTCGTCACCGGCGCGATGAACAATCTTGTGAAGGAAGGCGCGCTAGGCGCAGTGCTCACCGGGCTGATGGTGCTGCTCTTCCTGCGCAGCGTGCGGAGTGCGATCATCGTCGTCATCAACATTCCCATCGCGCTCCTCGCCGCGACACTCGCGCTGTGGCTCACGGGGAATGGCATCCACCTCATGACACTCGGCGGCCTCGCGCTTGCCGTCGGCATCCTCGTGGACGAGGCGACCGTCGCCATCGAAAACATCCACGCCCATCTCGCCCGCGGCGCGAGTCCCGCACGCGCGGCGCTCGATGGCACCCTCGAAACAGCCGTGCCGCGATTCCTCGCGATGCTCTGCGTGCTCGCGGTTTTTGCGCCCGTGTTTTTCATGGTCGGTGCGGCAAAGGCGCTCTTCGCCCCGCTTGCGCTTGCCGTCGGTTTCTCGATGGCCGCGTCCTTCGTGCTCAGCTCCACGCTCGTGCCGATCCTGTGCGTGTGGTTGCTGCGAGGGAAACAGTCGCGCAAATTGCAGCAGGAACGGGGAGCGCACGCTTCCAGCGTGCCGCGCGAAGCTTCCAGCTTCGTGCATGAAGGCGGTCAGGAAAACGAAGCGTACGCTTTGCAGGACGCCGGCGCGGATGTGTCCGGCAGGATGCCGGACACTGCACGCTGGAAGCGTGCGCTCCCATTTTCCTTCGTGTTCCGTGCGGCCATCGCGACTCGCTGGATTCTCGTTCCCGCATATCTCGCGGCAGCGGTGCTAGTGGTGTGGGTGTTCGGGCGCGGACTCGGCGTGGAGATTTTTCCGCAGGCGGATGCGGGGCAGCTCGCCGTGCGGCTGCGTGCGCCTGCGGGGACGCGTATCGAGGTCACGGAGCCGATGGCGCTGCGTGCGCTCGACCTGATCAAGCGCGAGGCGGGCGCGGACAATGTGAAGCTCACGATGGGCCTCGTCGGAGTTCATGCGGCAAATTATCCGGTGAACCTCATCCACCTCTGGAACGGCGGACCGGAGGAAGTGTGGCTCGCGGTGCAGTTCCGACCGAACGTGCGCGTGCCGAAGCTGCGCGAGAAGCTGCGCGCCGTCTTTGCCAAGGAACTCCCCGAGGCACGCGTTTCATTCGAGCCGGCGGATATCGTGTCGCGCGTGATGAGCTTCGGATCGAGCACGCCGATCGAAGTCGCCGTGAGCGGCCCCGACCTCGCGTTGAGCCGGGCACACGCGGAAAAATTGCTGGAGAAATTGCGCACGATCAAATCGCTGCGCGACGTGCAGATTGCGCAGGAGCTGGATTTCCCCGCCGTGCCTGTCGAGGTGAACCGCGAGCGCGCCGGACTGCTCGGCGTGCGGGAGGCGGATGTCGCTCGTTCGCTCGTCGCGGCGACCACTTCGTCGCGCTTCACCACGCCGGTGTATTGGGGGGATCCCAAGACGGGCGTGAGCTACAGCGTGCAGGTGCAGATTCCTCAGACGCTCACGAAGTCCGCCGAGGATCTGCGCAACATCCCGATCGCCGCCGCCGGTGGAAAGTCGGTGCCGCTCCGGAGCGTCGCGACCGTCGGCAGCGGAACGGTGGTCGGGCAATACGAACGCTACAACATGGCGCGCACCGTGAGCATCACCGCGAACATCCACGGGGCCGCGCTCGGGCAGGCTGCCGAGGAAGTGCGCAAGGCCATCGCCGAGGTCGGAGCGGCTCCCGCAAAGACGAATGTCGCGGTGCGCGGACAGATCACTCCGCTCGAGGAAATGCTCGGTGGATTCCGCAGCGGGCTGATCGTCGCCATCGTCGTGATCGCGCTGCTGCTTGCGGCAAATTTCCAGTCGTTTCGCCTCGCGCTCGCGGTGATGAGCACGGTGCCCGCGGTGCTCGCGGGCGTGGTGCTCATGCTGTGGCTCACCCGCACGACGCTGAACATCCAGAGCGCCATCGGCAGCATCATGGCCGTCGGCGTCGCCATCGCGAATGCGATCCTGCTCGTCACCTTCGCCGAGCGTGCGCGCCGTGAAGGACGCACGCCGGTGGAAGCCGCACTCGCAGGTGCCGCCGGGCGTCTGCGTCCGATTCTGATGACGAGCTGCGCGATGTGCGCCGGCATGTTGCCGATGGCACTCGGCTTTGGCGAAAGCGGTGCGCAGACCGCGCCGCTTGGCCGCGCGGTGCTCGGCGGACTGGCTGCTGCGACGGTGGCCACGCTTTTCATCCTGCCGTGCGTGTTCGCACTTGTGACGACACGCAAGGTCCGCTCCGTGTCGCTCGATCCGGACGATTCGGAAAGCTCCCATCACGTGCTCCCAACCCCGTCCGCTCCATGAAAATTCTCAGCGCCCTTTTTTGCATCACCCTCGCCGTGCACGCGGCGGATCCGACGCCGGTGAAATTTTCCCGTGCGAAGCGCGGGGAAATCCATCGCTGGATCACACTGCCCGGCACACTGAAAGCAAACCAGCAGGCGACCCTTTACGCGAAGGTCGCGGGCTATCTCGCAAACGTCGCGGTGGACAAGGGCGACACGGTGAAGGCGGGGCAGCTCCTCGGCGAACTCGAAGTGCCCGAGCTGCTCGCCGACACGAAGAAATATGAGGCCGACGCGAAGGTCGCGGAGATTGATCTCGCGCGCCTCGTGGACGCGCAGAAAAAGGCACCCGATCTGGTTTTGCCGCAGGCGCTCGACAAGGCGCGCGCCGCATCGTCCGTGGCCCTCGCGAATCTCGAACGCACGAACACACTGCTGAGTTTCGCAAAAATCACCGCGCCATTTCCCGGGATCATCACCGGACGTTTTGTGGATAACGGCGCATTCGTCCCGTCGGCGACGAGCGGGAGTGCGGCGCAGAACGCGGCCATCTTCACGCTCATGGATTACACGACTGTCCGCGCGCAGGCGGCGGTGCCGGAGGTCGAGGTGTCATTCATTCGTCCGGGACTTCCCGTGAAACTCGCGCTGGAGGCGCTGCCGGGGAAATCATTCGACGCCAAGGTGTCGCGCTCGAACGGCGCGC
Source organism: Chthoniobacteraceae bacterium (assembly GCA_039922035.1). Lineage (GTDB taxonomy): Bacteria > Verrucomicrobiota > Verrucomicrobiia > Chthoniobacterales > Chthoniobacteraceae > SXWH01. The sequence continues at coordinate 3,819 of JBDSAR010000140.1, read as the reverse complement.
TCGAAGAGGCGACGCGCACGATGCTCATCGAGGCCGACGTGCCGAATGCCGACGGCGCGCTGCGGCCCGGCATGTATGCGAATGTGCGGATCGCGGTGGAAAGGCACACGGGCGCGATCACCGTGCCGGTCGAGGCACTCGCGATGGAAAAGGCGAACGCGTTCGTTTTCAAAGTCGCCGATGGAAAGGCGAGGAAGACGGCGGTGAAGCTCGGCTTCAATGATGGCGTGAATGCGGAAATTCTCGAAGGACTCGCCGATGGCGAGGGCGTGATTCTCATCGGCAAGGCGACGCTCAACGACGGGCAGGCGGTGAAGCCGGAGGCATCAAAGTGAAGCGATTTTTTTCAGACCGACGTGCACGGGGCTGGGCGGGCATTCTGCCCGCTGATCTGGTTTTCGGATGCACACGGACGCCCGTGTGTGCCGCGCAGGATGCCCGCGCTACCCGAGGCATGAACGTCCTGCTCACGGCGGTTCTTCTTTTTCTGCAAGCCGCGTCCATTTTCGCTGCCGAAAAGCCCGCGGTACGTGTGCCGCTGGCGAAGCCGACCGAGGAAATCGGAAAATTGAATCTCGCGGCGGTGATGCGGCTCGCGGGTGCGCAGAACCTCGACATCCGCATCGCGACTGAACGGCTCGCGGAGGCCTGGGCGCAACACGAGGCGGCGAGGATGCAGTTCTTCCCGTACCTCTCGCCGGGCTTTGCGTATCGGAGGCACGAGGGCAACATTCAGACCGTGGACGGGCAGATCATTGATGCGGACAAGGAGAGTCTCGGTCTCGGTGTTGCGGTCACGCTTCAGCTCGAACTCGGCGAGGCCTGCTACAGTGCGCTCACGACGAAGAAGCTCGCGAGTGCGGCGACACACGCGGTCGAGGTGCAGCGGCAGGAGAGCATCTGGCAGGCGGTCTCGGCGTATCTCGAACTTGTGCGTGCGAAGGCCGCGGTCGGAGTCGCATCGGAATCGGTGCACATTGCGGAGGATTACGCGGGACAGGTGAAGAAGGCGGTGGATGTCGGGATCGCGTTCAAGGGCGATGCATTTCGCGCGACGGCGCAGGTGGAGCGGAATCAGATCACACGGAGCGAGTCCCGCGGCCGGCAGCGCATCGCGGCGGCGAGGCTGGCGCAACTCCTGCATCTTGCGCCGCAGGTGGAACTGCTCCCCGTGGATGAACCGGTGACGCTCAGCTTCGGAGATTCGCACCGCAGTCTCGATTCGCTCATCGCGTCCGCGATCGAATCGCGTCCTGAGATGGCGATGAGCGCGGATCAGCTCGAGGCCGCGATCAAGGGAAGCGAAGCCGCGCGGTGGGCGCCGCTCGTGCCGACGCTGAAGGCCGACTATTACGGCGGCAATCTGGGTGGTGGCACGTATGCTCAGGGGCTTCGCGGTTTCAATGCGACGCAGGAATACGGCATCGCCCTCACGTGGCGCATCGGGCCGGGCGGACTTTTTGATCCGTCGCGCCCGCACCTTGCCGATGCGAAGCAGCGTGGTGCCACGCTGGAGCAGGAAAAGTTGCGCGAGGAAATCGCGCGGCAGGTCGTCGAGGCGCACACGCTGGTGCATTCGCTGGAGGAGCAGCTCATGCACGTGCGCGCTGTGCTCGAAGCAGCCGGCAAGACGCTCCTGCTCGCGCGCGAGCGCCGCGCATTTGCCGTCGGCGAAGTGCTCGAAAGCATCCTCGCCGAGCAGGACCTTTCCCGCGCGCGGCTCGACTACCTCACGATCGTGACGGAGCACAACCGCGCGCAATTTCTCCTGCGCCGCGCGATCGGCGCGGATGCGGCAGACTCCAGTCGTGCGAGGAAAAAATAATCGGGTGCGCGCCATGCGGCTGTGCGCATCGTGGTGGCCATGAGGATTCATTCGCTCGAACACGCGCCCTTCGAGGGACCAGGCCGCATCGCTGCGTGGGCTGCGGAACGGGGACACACGCTTTCCCGGACGGCGCTGTGGGAGGGCGAGATGCCGCCAGCGCTGGATGCGTTCGACATGCTCGTGATCATGGGCGGGCCGATGAGCATTCACGATCACCGCGATCATCCGTGGCTGCCGATGGAGAAGGATTTTCTGAAAACGGCGATCACGGCACGGAAACCGATTCTTGGCATCTGCCTCGGCGCTCAGCTCCTCGCGGATGTGCTGGGCGGAAAAGTGTTCCAGAATCCGGTGAAGGAAATCGGGTGGTTTCCCGTGCGGATGCTGGATCGGAGCGCGCCATTCGGTGCGTTTCCGGAGCGGCTCACGGTGATGCACTGGCACGGCGACACGTTCACGATTCCCGAGGGGGCGCGGGGTGTGGCGGAGAGCGAGGCTTGTGCGAATCAGGCGTTCGTCTTCGGCGAGCGCGTGGTCGGCTTGCAGTTCCACATCGAGTTGGAGAGGGTCGGCATCGAGGATCTCGCCGCGGCTTCGCTGGATGAGGTGGGTGCCGCGCCTTTCATCCAGTCGCGCGAGCAGCTCATTTCACCGCCGCCTGAAAGCAGCGCCGGTGTCGCAGCGCTCCATGCGCTGCTCGATGAGTTGGCCGGGTTTCGCTAACCTGAACGCGGATTTCTTCGGCAGTGTGTGACGTCACACGCTCGCAATCTGCGGCTGCATCAGCGTTCCGCCAAAGTGGGGTTGCCGCCGGCCGGTGGATGCAAACTTTTACCGGAAGGGCGTCGGCGTCGGCGGGATCGGGGGTTGCGGGCGTCGGTGCGGGGGATGCGGGACGTCCGTTTCATGTCCGATGGGAGTTTCCGATGATGGATTTCGGACCCAAGCCAATTTGAAGGAGCTTCTGCGGATGCCGTGCTTTTTCCCTTTCACCGCACTGCGATTCGGGGCAACATGAACGCCTCTATGAAGCTCTTCCTCCGCATCGCGCCGCTCTTCCTCGCCGCCGCATTCGCACGCGCCGACATCGTCATCGAACAGAAAATGGAGTCCTCCATGATCAACGGCAACGTCACCATGAAATTGAAGGGTGACAACGCACGGATGGACATGCCGAGCCCGCTGGGCGGCGGTGTCACTACGCTGATGAATTTCAAAAGCGGCGACATGGTCACGCTCATGCACCAGCAAAAGATGGCGATGAAGATGAACCTCTCCGATGTGAAGAAACAGCAGGAGGCCGGCCAGAAGGCGCTCGGCGTGGATGCTTCCAAGATCGAAAAGCCGAAGGCGACCGGGCAAAAGGAAAAGGTCGGCGAATATGCCACTGAGATTTTTGAAATGAACCAGGGCACCCTCCAGGCGAAGCTGTGGATCGCGAAGGATTTCCCGAATGCGCAGGCCATCAAGGATCAGATGATGAAGCTCAGCAGCAGCATGGGCGGAGCCGGCTTTGACCCGAGCAAGCTGGATGTGCCCGGCATGGTCGTGAAGAGCGAGGTGACCACGCCCGTCGGCAAGATGACGATCACGCTCCTGAAGGCGAAGGAAGAGCCGGTGGACGACAAGGAATTCGTAAAGCCCGAGGGCTATCAGGAAATGCAGATGCCCAAGATGCCCGGAGCCGAAGCGCCGGCCGCCCCTGAAGCGCCGAAGAAATAATGGCGGCAAGAAAGCGAACACCTTCAGATTTCAGCAAGGCCGGGCCGCAAGCCCGGCCTTTGCTCATTCTGGCATCCGCTTCGCCGCGGCGCAGGGTGCTGATGACTGAGCATGGCTACGGCTTCGAGGTTCGGGTTCCGCTGGGCGTCGAGGAAATCGCGCCGGAGCATCTTTCCCCCGGCGAGACGGTGCTCGCGAATGCGCGTGCAAAAGCGCGCGCGGGACTTGCGGAGATGCCGCAGGCGATCGTGCTCGGCGTGGACACGGAG
>JBDSAR010000139.1:0-5119 GCA_039922035.1 Chthoniobacteraceae bacterium | reverse complement strand
ACGCTTCTCTACGCAGCTCTTCGAGCGTTACCAGCGCAGCGAGAAGGCGCTCGTGGCGGCGCTCATCGAGATGTACGTGCAGGGCGTCTCCACGCGCAAGATCAAGGCCGTGAGCGAGGAGTTGTGCGGGCATGAGTTCAGTGCGAGCACCATCAGCGAACTCAACGCCACGCTCGACGATGAGCTCGAAAAGTTCGCCCGCCAGCGTCTCGCAGGCGAGTATCCCTACCTCATCCTGGATGCGCGCTACGAGAAGGTGCGCGAGGACGGGGTCCTCCGCTCGCGTGCGGTGCTCGTGGCCATCGGCATCGACTGGGAGGGGCGCCGCCGCATCATCGGCGCCGAGCTGGCCGGGCGCGAGAGCGCCACGAGCTGGCGCGAGTTCCTGCTCGGCCTCAAGGCGCGTGGCCTTTGTGGGGTACGCATGGCCGTCACCGACGATCACTCCGGGCTCAAGCGCGCCATCGCCGAGGTTCTCCCCGAGGCCGCATGGCAGCGCTGCTCCGTCCACTTCCTGCGCAACGCACTCGACCATCTCCCCCGCAAGGCTGACGACGACTGCCTGACCGAGTTGCGTTGGCTCTACGACCGCCGCGACGCCGCAGAGGCCCGCCTCCACCTGCGCGCCTGGCTGGAACGCTGGGCCGCCAAATACCCCAGGCTCTGCGCCTGGGTCGAGGAGGGCATCGAGGAAACGCGGACCTTTTACCGCCGGCCCCGCGAGCACCACAAACACATCAAGAGCACCAACATGCTCGAACGCCTCAACCAGGAACTGAAACGCCGCACCCGCGTCGTGCGCATCTTTCCCAACGATGCAAGTTGCCTGCGCCTCATCCGTGCCCTCGCCAGTGAGCAGCATGAGGAATGGCTCCACGGTCCGGTCTATCTCGACATGCAACCCTTGCGCGAACTGCTCAAGCCTTCACTCCCACTCGCCGCTTAAGTTCCCCCTGAATCAACCACCCCTCTCTTCGCTCCTTCTCTCCATGACCCCCTCCTTTTGCTGACACTTGACGGACACAACCCGCCGGAAGCGCAGGGAGATGGCATGTCAGTGGCCCAGCTTGGCGGGCAGATCACGCCGCGGGCTGCCGGGCTGGATGGAGAGCGTCGCAAACCCGCGCCCCCTGATCGCCAGCGCGACGAACTCGGGGCCGTTGTCGCTCCGGATGAACTCCGGCACGCACCCGCGCGCGGCCACCGCCACGTCCAGAATGCGGATGACATCCTTGGCTTCCATCCGCCGCTCGACTTCCAGCGCCACCAGCTCGCGGCTGAACTCATCGCAGATCGGCAGCCATTTGAGCCGCCGTCCGTCCTCGGTCTGGTCCATCACGAAGTCGTAGCTCCACACATGATTGACCCGCTCCTCGCTCAGTCGCCGCGTGCCGTTTTCGCTGCTGCCCAGCCGCGCACCCGCGGCACCCGGCAGACCAGCCGCGTCTCAAACCCGCAGGTGTCCAGGTGCCGCCAACTCCGCTCCACGTGATCATCGACCGGCAGCCGCTCGCCCGCCTCGCTCGCCCACACGGTTCCCGCCTCATAACTCACCTTCACTTCGACCGACTTGCTCCCTGTATCCAGCTTCACCGCCTCAACGGTCCACGGCGTTTTCAAGCCAAGAAGATGCACGCAAAATTCGGGCTCTTTCATCCCCTCCTCTTCTCTCCCACCCCTTCAAAAACCCACTCCGTTCCCGGAAGAACCCCAAAATACCTGCAGAACCGGAATTCCGCCAACTGCACCGAAGTTGAAAAGGCACGATGCTCGCCGGGAATTTCGTCATGCGGCAGCAGCCGATGGCGCGTCGTCACGCGGACGCGGCGGATTGTCGGCTTTGTCCCACTGCTCGTTGGGCTGCACTTCGCTATATTCCGGATCTTCAATCTTCTTGCCCTCTCCATCCTGTTTGCGGCCCTGAAGCGGGAAATCGAATTTGCCTTGGGCAATGCTCGGCCCGTTGATCGCGTCAGCTTTCGAATCCATCGCCTTCCCGTAGCCTTTGCCGACCCCGGTCTTGCCCTCGATCACGTCCTGCGCGCTGATGCCCTTTGCAAGCTCGTCCTTGTCCGCCTCGAGCTTATTCTTCACGGCATTAGCTTGTGCGAGCGCGTCGCGGGCGGAATCAGCCATGCCTTTGGCCGCTTTGGCCGCTTTGCCGATCGCTTTCAGCGGCCCGCCCAAGACATCTCCCATCACGTCGCCGAGGACATCCATCAACGCGTCCCAAAACGGAAAGAAGATATTGCAGAAAAGTGACGCCTGCATCCACGGCAGACGCCCGAGATAACACTCCATCGTATGACATTTCTCCTTCAGTCCCTGCTGCCGTGCGAGTTCAAGCTGATCGGCAAATGTGCCCATGGCGATTTTGAGCGGCGCATTGAGATAGGTGCCGATCTTTTCGTTCACCAGATCCTCCAATTTCTCGATGCCTTTGTCCGCCAGATCGCCTGGCTTTATGGCGATGCCCATTGGACCCGTGAGTTGGAAATCCTTGGCCGATTTCAGGAATGAAACTTTGTCCAGCGCCAGATTAATCAAACGCTGAAGCATCCGGTGCCGTGCGCTGTTGAAAAGATCATCGCCGAGGATCGGCTTTGAAGGATCGCGGTGGAGCGTCGCCTGCGACGCACCGTGCGTCATGTCGAGCATGATGCCCATGATCACATCCACAATGCTTTCCAAGAAACTGGGGATCTTCGTCCCGAGGGCTTCCTCAAAGGCCACGAGAGCAAGCGCGCCGAGTTCCATGGGAAACGGCTCGCTCAATTGGCTGGGGCGCGGCGGGAGACCGAATGCTTGGGTGAGAAATGGCTCACCCGGCGCGTCAGTCTTCGGGTTCTCAAAGAAATCCTTCACCGCATTCACCCCGCCAGCGGCGGTCTCGCGTGCGTCTTCAAATGCGCTCGCCACGGGATTGATCACCGGCGCGAGAAGGTTGTCATCATCAGCCTTCTTCACCGGCGACGCAGGTGCATCCCACTTGGCGCGATCCTTTGCAAACCATACGGGCAAGAAGGGCGTATAGGAGGGTGTCAGCGCCGACAAAGTCATCGAATTGCAGGCGCTTTCGACCACCTGTTCCTGCTGGGCCGCGACCTTCACGAAAAACTTCACCCGAATATCCATCGGCTTGAACGCGATGCCTTGCGCGACAGCGACAATTTCGCCCACGGGACCGCCGATGCCGCCGATGCCCGGTAGCTTCCCCATCAATCCGCCCGCAGGATCGGCCTTCGGTTTTTCATCCACGACTTTTTTCAAGAATGCCCGGTAATCATTCCGAGCCTGGTGAAAATCCATGCCGGTCTTGTGAATCGTCTTGTACTCGATCGGCGTTGCATTCAGCGCGCCGGCGGCGGATTTCACTTTTTGGATGAATGAATTCACGTCCGCCGGTCCGCTCACTCCTGAACCGCCGCCCCCGATGCCCGCCAAGCTTCCAAGCGTGCTCATCGCATCACCGAGCGCCCCCTTGTCATCCTCGCGTTCCTGCAAGACCGTCTGCGTGGACTGCATGAAACCAGCGAGCAAAATGGCCTCGCGCTCAAGCGCTGACCGGAACTGAATCGCACGCGGTTTGGCTTTTTCGCCCAAGTCCTTGATCTCCTCGTTATCCTTATAGCTCGGATGCGAAAAAACGCTCGTGTAGGACGTATGCACGAACCCGAAATGGATGAATTCCGTCTGCTCCGGTTTGTCTCGTACATTGTCGAGATTCGGCGCAGTTGAATCTCCCACACCCGGATCCGGCTTTTCGAGATCGGTCCCCTTAATATATTTTGCAGGCGTGGACGGCCCTCCCGATCCGGGAGCGCTGGCGCCGCCGGCGAGCATCTGGCTGGCTGTGTCGAGCGCGCTTCCTATGCTGTCGAACATAATATTGGATTCTAAGAGGAAGCCTGCAAAGCCCCCGTTTCAGTCAATTCCTGCACTGCCGCGAATCGCATTGCGAGATTCACTTTGAATCGCATAATCGGCACTGAAAATATAGACTGGAGATTCATGGCAATGCTTTGCATTACGACGGATGCAGCTCTTTCAGTTTCGACTTGGTCGGTCCGTCGCATTCACCCGTGACTTTTAGCTCATTCTTGGCCTGAAAAAGCTTCAGCGCCTCCGCGGGCATCACGCTGCCGTCGCCACTTTCCACCGTGAAACCCAGATTGGTGAGCCGTTGGATGACCCCTTGCGGAGAGTCCTGCGGATCGAGGCGCCCAATGCTGATCGGGATGATCTCCTTGCCATTCTTGAGCGAGATTTTTCCAGATGAGGCATCATTCGGAATATCGCATTTGATCCAGCCGTCGCCGTCCGTCGAACCCGTCGTGGAGACTCCGTCCACCGTAAGGACGTATGCCTCACCAGCACGCGGTTTGCCGAGGCGCTTGAGCTGGATCTTAAATTTTGCCTGCTCGCCCTTAAGTTTGAATTTGTGACGCGCTTCGTTCGGCTTGCTGACCTTTTTCGGTTCCGGTTTTGGCACATAGACCTCGTCGCCTTCCTGAAGGACCTCCGGATCTTTACGCTTCGCTTTCAGCCCGGCATTCTTGCCGTGCTCCCAGATCGTCTTCCAAAAAAAGCCGTTCGCCTTCGCGATGCTCAGGATGCTGTCGTCGCTACCAACGATAATGGTTTGTCCTTCGTCAGGCATATCGTCTTATGCGTCCTCCCACGCTTCCTTGTCGAGATTCGGAAAACTGACCTGGCACGAACCCGGATCGATTCCCTCCACCCGGGCCAATCCCTTTTCATCGGTGGACCCGGACGCCACGGTCTTACCGTCTGGCAAAGTCACCTCATACGCGACTCCCGGCACAGGCTTGCCATTGGATTCATAGACGAGTGCAATTTCGATCCAGCTCGTCTTCTTCTTGTTCTCCTCATCGGACGGCTTGTGCGCACTCGTGGACGGAGTGCCATACTTGCCCGTCTGAGATTCCATTTGCCGGGCCTTCACCTCCGTCATCTCCCCCGGATCGGCCGTGTCCGCTTCCTCGGCCTTCTTGGGTTCCGTGGGAGCGACAGCAGTTGGGGCGTTTCCTGATTTGGGACTGGGCATACGATAATGGCCGTTAGGGCGGTTTCAAAACTCACCGCGTGATGCTCACCA
>JBDSAR010000138.1:0-11458 GCA_039922035.1 Chthoniobacteraceae bacterium | reverse complement strand
TTCGTGCAGGCGTCTTGGCCGGGCTTTGACGGGCAGACGGCGGGGACTTTCAAAAACGAGGATCGCAATTCCGCGACGGTCGAGAGCCTGCAGGCGATTCGCGCGATGCTCCGCGAGCGCTGGAACACCGCGCTCGAGACTCAGGTGCGCTCGCTCAATGCCGCCGTCGGCCGCGAGACTGTCCACATCATCCCCGTCGGCGATGCCGTCTTTGCGTTGCGCGAGCACATTGCAAAAGGCACCGCGCCGGGGCTCACGCAGCAGACCGATCTTTTCCGCGATCCCATCGGTCATCCGCGCGAGCCGCTGGCCGCGCTCGTGTCGTATTGCCACTTTGCAGCGATCAGCGGACGCAGCCCGGTCGGCCTGCCTGTGCCTGCGGAATTGCAGAAGCTCCCGCGTGCCGCGGAATTGAACACGCTGCTCGAACAGCTCGCGTGGGATGCCGTGAGCGCCTATCCGCTAAGTGGAGTGCAAACCGCAGCCGAGGCGGCAAAATAGCAACCGGCGACTTTGCTCGCGGAGCTATGCGGCGACGGGTTCCTTCGCCTGCACGCCTTTGTGAAAGGTCGTGTAAAGGTACACCGGAATTTCCAGTGAGCCGAGATGCCCCTCGATGATCGGTTTCACTTCGCTCCAGAAAAGTCCGCCGACTCCCGTGGCGAGACGCGGCAGCGCGATGCTCCCGATTTTTTCCTCGTCGATGAACTTCCGCAGCGCGCGCAGACAATGGTTCACATCCTGCACACGCGCCTTGCCGGGATGCTTTCCCTCGGATGCCGCAGGCTGCTGCGTGAGGAGCGCGATGATGCGCCTGCCATCCGCGCCCGCCCACGCCCACAGCGTTCCGGGCTCCGGGTTGCTGGTGTGCGCGAAATGGCGGAAGTCCTTGTACATTGCGGGCCAGTCCTCGCGCAGATTGTGCGCAAGGCCGGTGGCCATGTGATCGTTCGGCGCGACGCCATGGACGATGGCGGCTGCGCGGGAGAGGAGGATATCGCCTGTGACTTCATGGAGCATAGAGCCCGGAGTATGCGTCTTTCGTCCGGATGGCGCTCGCCGCAGATTGGTCATTGAAGGGCGGATTTTGCGGCCTGCTTTTGCGCTCGCATCAAGGCTGGCAAAGGGGGCAAATGCCGCCCATGCGTTTCCTCCTCCCACTTCTCCTGCTCGTCGTCGCAGCAAGTGCTGCCGAAAGACCGAACATCATCATCTTCCTGATCGACGATCTCGGCGCGACAGATCTCGGCTGCACCGGCTCGAAATTCTACGAGACGCCCAACATCGATCGCCTTGCGAAGGACGGCTGCCGATTCACGAACACCTACTCCGCCTGCACTGTCTGCTCACCGACGCGCTCCGCGATGATCACGGGAAAATATCCCGCGCGGACGCACATCACCGACTGGATCGCGGGGCACAACAAACCTTTTGCAAAGCTCGCCATCCCCGACTGGACGAAGGAACTCCCCACGTCCGAGAAGACAGTCGCGCAGCATCTCGGCGGCGCAGGTTATCGCACTTGTGCGATCGGAAAGTGGCACCTCTCGCCCGCAGGTCCGGCGGCGCATGGTTTTGATGTCGCCATCGCGGACAATCATCTCGGCCAGCCGAAATCGTACCTTTCGCCCTACAACAACCCGAACCTCACCGACGGTCCGCCCGGCGAATCCCTCACGCACCGGCTCACCGAGGAGGCCGTGAAATTCATCGAGACGAAAAGCGACAAGCCGTTCTTCCTGTACCTCGCGCACTACGCCGTCCACACGCCCCTCGGCGGATTGCCCGGTGTCGTCGCGAAATACGAGGAGAAGGCGAAGATCACCACGCCACAGGGCAAGGCGAAATACGCCGCGATGATCGAGGGCGTGGACGACAGCGTGGGCCGCATCCGCGCGCGCCTCGCCGAACTGAAGCTGATCGACAACACGCTCATCATTTTCACCAGCGACAACGGCGGATTGCTGCTCGGCGACGTGACACAGAATCTCGGCATGCGCGCCGGCAAAGGCAGCGCTTACGAAGGCGGCGTGCGCGTCGCGGGCATCACATACTGGCCCGGCGTGAGCCGCCCCGCGACCGAAAATGCCACGCCGGTGATCACGATGGATTGGTTTGCCACCACACTCGATGCCGCGGGCGTGAAGGCGCCGAGCGAGGGCATTTCGGTGCGCCCTCTGCTGCGCGGGGAGAGAGTCGCGCCGCGTCTGCTCTTTTGGCATTACCCGCACTATCACCCCGGCGGCGCGACGCCGTACTCTGCGATCCGCGACGGCGACTGGCGGCTCATCCATTTCTACGAGGACGACCGCGTGGAACTCTACAACCTCGCCACCGACCCCGAGGAAAAGAACAACCTCAGCACCACCGAATCCGCAAAGGCCGCCGAACTCCGCGCAAAGCTCGACGCATGGCTCAAGGCAACCGGCGCACAATTCCCCACGCCGAATCCGAACTACGATCCGGCGAAGGATGGCGAGAAGCGCGGCGGGAGGAAGTGATCGTCTTACTTGCAGCGCGCTCGCAATCGCGTGCTGCAATCACACCGGGCGAATGAGCAGATTGACACGCCATGCGGACACTGTTGCGCGTTTGCCGCCGAGTGTTCACTTTCGATTGCACCACAGACAGGAAGACACGCAATCAGGTAGTCGGTTGAAGTTTCAACGCCCAATATCCCGATGAGCTGCGAATCAGTGTAAAATTTCTTATGACACGCCTACTCCTCCTGCCTGCGCTTTTCCTCAGTCTTTTCTGCGCCTCGCAGGGACAGGATGGGACGGCCACATCCGCACTCGCGCAGCCGCCGCCGGCTGCGACGGACAATGACATTGCGCGCTGGCTCGCCGGTCTTCCGCCGTCGGGCGATGCACTCAGGGCCTTCGTCCTTGTGCCTGCGTGGAAGGAACACGCGGAGGAACTCGCGAAGGCTTGGGATGAAAGCGAACGCGATCGCATGACGAAGGTCCGCCAGTGGGCGCCCACCGCGCTGGGTGGAGTCTGCACGGGGAACTCGCCGGTGTTCTATTTTTTCAGCGGCGCCGACTTTCTCTATCCGCACGCGCTTTTCCCCAATGCGAAGAGCTACGTGATGTGCGCGCGCGAGCCGGTGGGCAGCCAGCCGGATCCCACGCGCATCGAATCTGGCGAGTTGCCTTTCGCACTCGCGACATTCCGCAAGTCGCTCAGCACGCTGCTGGACTTCAGCTATTTCATCACGACGGATCTGCGCCGGGATGTGGACCAGCGGCACATTCCCGGAATCCTTCCCGTGTTGGAACTCATCCTCGCGCGCGAGGGCAATCAGGTGATCGAAACGATGCCGGTTCGGTGCGATGGGAAGGGGACCCTGACGATGGGCAGCAAGGGGAGGGGAGGTTCGCCGGGAGTGCGCATCCGTTTCAGAAAAGGCGAGCAACCGGAGCAGGCGCTCTACTATTTCTACGGTGACATCTCGAACGAGGGGCTGAAGACGCACGGTGGCGTGCTGAGATTTTGCGAGTCGCTCGGGCGCGGGCGAAGCATGCTGAAGGCGGCGAGCTTCCTGCCGCACGAGGGCGGGTTCTCGCGCATCAATGAGTGGATCCTCGGGAACAGCAATGCCGTGCTGCAGGACACAAGCGGGATTCCGTTCGGGGCCTTTCCGAAGGACAGGTGGAGGCTGCGCTTCTGGGGACGGAATGCAGAGCCGATCGAGATTTTCAAAAAGTACGCCGAGCCGGATCTGCAGGCAGCCGTGGATGCAGGCTCGCCGCTGCGGATTCCATTTGGCTTCGGATACCAGTATGATGCGGCGAAATCCCTGCTCATCCTCGCGGAACGCGAGGATGCCAGATAAGCCGGTCGCCTACGGTCGCACCGTCACCGGCGTGCCAATCTTACTGGCCGCATAGAATTTCCGCGCCTTCCAATGCGAGAGGCGGACACATCCATGCGACGCGGGATAGCCAGGACGGTGACCCTCGTGCAATCCGAAGCCGGGACTGAACTCGACGAAGTAAGGCATGGACGCACCGAGATAGCGGGAACCGGGAGGGCGCGAGTCCTTTCGCGAGTCCACGTTGGCTTTGACGACGCTTCCACCGGCATCCACGTAGTCGCCGTAGAGACTTGAGCGGTGGTCAATGTCCTTGCGGATGACGTGGAAACTCCCTGCGGGAGTGACGTGACCCTCGCGTCCTGTGGAGATGGATGCTTCGGATACGACTGAGCTACCTTGGCACAGATACGCGCGCTGCTCATGCAGATTTATAAGGATGGAAGTTCTTCCGCCGTGGGGCGGTGGCATGTGCATCGTGTCGCATGCGGTGAAGCAGAACGCGGAGGAAAGGAGCAGCGCGACCTTTTGAAATGTGTGCATGAAAGCGAGGTCTTATCCCAAAAAAGCATTGAGACTATTCTTCCGCTATGGGCAGGCCGTTCACCTGTTCCGCAGTGGGAAGATGATCGGAGTGATGGTGCTGGACCTCCGCATTTTCATGCTTCTTGTCCTCCTTCTTCACATGATCCTCGTGTTTCTGCTCTTCCAGCTTGTGCTTATTTTTCGGTGAAGTGTCGCCCATAATGTCGGTGATTGAACGGGCTTACTTGCTGTAGCTCGACCTGGTCGTGCTCTGGGTGGTTTGAGTCGTGGAATCGTGGTGCGCGCAGGAGGCGAAGGCAAGGGCTGCGACGACGAGGAGCAACGTGGTGATGTGTTTCATACTGAGAGAAATCGGAGCCGGCGGAAGGCTGGCCGTATGAATCGCATAAATCATTGCGGGCATTCAGAAGTGGAAGCCGGAACAGACCGAGTCCACTGCGAAATTCTTAGCTGCCCTGATGGGAATAATAGGAGCCTGCATAGCCTGACGGGAGTGTCGCATAGACGCCCGATCCGCGGATGACCGCATGATAGCGAGCACGATAAGGCCCGTCCTCAATCACGCCAGCGACCCGAACCAGAAAGAGCACCGGGGGCGGTGTTGGTGCGCGCCATTGAATCGCCGCTCGACGATGCCCAAGACCGCGCGGATACTGTGGCAATGAAGGCATTCCATTACATCGCTGTGCTTGTGCTGCTTGTCGGCAATCTCGCGAATGCCGAGGAGAAGAAGCTCTGGGCGAAATCGTTCCTGAATCAGAAGGCGCCGGAGTTGATCGTGGAAAAATGGCTGACGTCGGAGCCGAAGCGGGAAGGGAAATTCGTGCTAATTGACTTCTGGGCGACGTGGTGCGGGCCTTGCCGGAAAGCGATTCCGGAATTGAATGCGCTTCAGAAAAAATTCGGGGACCGGTTGGTGGTGATCGGGATTTCCGATGAGGGCGAGGAAAAGGTGAAGTCGCTCAAGGATCCGAAGATGGAATACAACGTGGCCATTGATACCCAGGCTCGCACAAAGAGGGTGCTGGCTGTGACGGGCATCCCGCACGTGATCCTTGTGGACCCGAAAGGGATCGTGAAATGGGAGGGATTCCCATTTTTGAACGGACATGAACTCCCTGATGAAGTCGTGGCCGGAATCCTCGACAGCAAATAGGACTCTCCACATTCATGAAATCCATCCGACTGCTCGCTCTGGCCGCAATTTTCTGCCTCCCGGGATGCTCCGCGCCTGGGGCGACGTATGCCAAGGCGCACCCGGAGCTTTCGCCGGTGCACCGCCAGATCCTCGTGACAGGCAGAATCCCGGGCGGCGTGGCCGCGGCAGGCATGACGATGGAACAGGTGAAGGTGGCGGTGGGCAATCCGAGGCAGCGCGAGCAACTGAGCGGCGGCGAGGTCTGAATTTACGTGCATGAGCGGTATCTGGACGTGAGTCCGCGTGATGATGCGAGCGCGGCGTTCAGTTCGGGACCGAACAGTCAGCGAAACTTCACTGAAACGGCGAATCTTGGCCCGAGGTCGTCCGTGGTGGAAAAGGCTCGGGTGTTTTTCCGCGGCGAACGGGTCGCGCAGGTGCAGATCACGCGGGAATGAGTTTTGGGTGAGCGCGTCAGCGTTGTTGTTGGCGGTTTGCAGAGTTCGTAAAAGTGAAGCTGGCAATGCTGGTGAGTGATTTTTCTGCCGGCAAGTCATGCAATTCGATCCCTGAAGAGATAGGCGAGCATTTGAAGCATCCGACAATGGCGAACATCTGTAATACATTTCCAATGTTGCGCTTACGTTTCTCCAGTGGTGTTAGATAGCTGTTCTGTATTGCCTTGATGTATCGCTCGCGCCGTTTTGCTTTGCGCTTTTCTGCGACGAAAAGTTGAATTGCTTTTTCGATGGGAAGAGCGGCTTGTCGCGGTTGCGCAAATCGAGTGAAGAAATCCATGGCATCGTTCAGACTCGCATTGAACGGCTTCAGTTTTTCAAGACAGGAAAGAACCTCGTAACGGTGTGATGCCATTAAATCTTGCAAGGCACCCGAGTTGCGCCTGAGGAGCTTTTCATTGGCCGTTACTGCGAACTTTTGAGCCTCCATTTCCTGCTTAAAATCCTTCGTGACCCGTTTGCCGTTGATTTTTCCCAAATCAACTCGAAAGCTGGTGTTCCCGCTTGGCACCTTGCGGGTGTAGATTTTTGCTTCGCGCTTGACCTGCTTCGCCAATGCGTATCACAAAGCGTTTCGTGAAGCCAATTCCTTTCAGGAAAGGCGAGGGATTCATCTGAATCTTTTCAAAGGTAAAACCCGATCAAATGCCGAGGTGGCGAAATTGGCAGACGCGCCAGACTTAGGATTGGGTTGCGTCGGCTTTCAGAGCATTTCATGGCATTTCATTTGGACGTGCATTTTACCTTTGGAATGTGCGATTTTCAGTTGGACGCCGGATTTCACCTCTGGGGAGTAGAAAGGTCGTCATTCTTGCACAAAACTTGTACAAATCGCATCTTTGCTCCATTGCATTTCACTCCCAACGGGCAGGCTTGTTCCCGTATTGCGTTCGCCGAGGAATGTTAGAAGACGCTGAGCTAATTGCACGAAGCCAAGAAAGACAGCGCGCTTGCCGATTTGCGCACGGAGGGCGGCGCGGCGAAGCGCTCCAAGCCAGAATCCGACTCATCGAACAACGCCGGGCCGAACTCCGCGCGCGACTCGAAGCGCTCTCCAAGCCGGAATGACTTCCGCCATTCCGCAACCTCACCCACAATATTGTGCAGCGAGCTTGGCTTGCCACTGAAGCTCGCGGAGGCCAGCGGTGTGCGTGCGGGACTTGCGTGTCCCAGATGAGTCGCGACTGCCGATGCCGGGGTTTTGAACCTTGACCGCGCAGGGTGCTTTTGTGATGCATGTCGCTTCACTTTATCGCAATGAGCCGATGCCCCAACATGATGTGCAGGTGTTCTATAGCTTGGTTCATTTATTCATCGACTTTGTTGGGTTGTTTGTGGAGCCAGCAGGACGCACCGCAGAAGCCTGCTACGGATGCGAAACCAGGTGCCGAACAGCCGGAGGTGCAGAAGCCTGAGGACAAGCCGGAAGGCCCGCAGTCGAAGGATCCAAAGGCGGATCCCAAGGCGCCGGAAACTCCGCAGCAGGAAGTGAAGCAGTTCAGCGTTGATCCTCCCGCGGACCTGGTGCGGAGAGAAACGCTGAAGCCTGCAAAGGCTGGCAAGAAGAGCGAGGAGAGGAAGGAGAAGGACACTGGCAATGGCAGGCTGGGCGCGATGAGTGCGGCAGCGGTGTTGGATGAGGTATTGCGCGCGAATCTGCGCCTGCGTGGCCAAAAGCTGGAGCGCGCGATTGCGACGCAGCAATTGCGGGGTGAGTGGGGAATATTTGAGCCGGACTTCATCGCGACTCTGGCGCGAGAGACGAACAACCGGCAGAATACACGGCAGCAGTTCCTGAGTCAGGGCACGTCCACCTTCCATGAAAGGAACCAGATCGCCTCGGTGGGAATCGAGACGCTGCTGCCGACGGGTGGCAAGGTGCAACTGAATGCGCAGAACCGGAAGCTGCGGAACAATCTGCAGAATCCCGGGGAAAAGGAGAGCGAGTCTGTACTGGGCTTCACGGCGACGCAGCCGCTGCTGAAAAATGCGGGATGGGGTGCGACGTCAGCCCAGATCCGGCTGGCGGCGGCGCAGTCGAAGGTGATTTTTCAGGACTACCGGAAACAACTGATGCTGGTGCTTTCGCAGGCGGAGATGTCGTATTGGGAACTCGTCGCATCCCGGGCATTTGTGGGGCTCCGCGAAGGTTCGGTGCGTGTCGCGGAAAGTGTGCTGACCGACAACAAGGCGCGGGTGGTGGCCGGAAAGATGACTGAAATCGAGGTGCTTCAGGCGGAGTCAGGGCTCGCGGTGCGGCGCGCGGCAATGATGGACGCGGGGCAGAAGATCGTGTCCTCGACTTCGCAGTTGAACGCATTTTTTGGACGCAATGGAGACACCCGCGCGAGGGTGATGCCATTGGACTCGCTGAGTCCGCCCGCACCCTCACGCGATCTCACGGCTTCGCTGATGGATGCGTTCAGGTCGCACCCGATGTATCTCGCGCAGATCGAGAAGTGCCGTCAGGACGATATCCGGCTTGCGTTCACGAAGAATCAGCGACTGCCGCAGCTCGATCTGAAGGCGAGCTATGGATTCAACGGGTTGGGTGACAGCTTCGACCACTCGTCGGATGTCGTCGGGTCAGGTAATTTCCCCTCATCGTACATCGGATTTGAAATGCGAATCCCGCTCGGTGGGGGCATCAAGAGTCGGAGCCAGATGAATGTCGCGAAGCTCCGGAAAGAGCAGGGACTGCTGGAACTCAAGGCGATAGAAGTCGAACTGACCAACGCAGTGATGAGTCTTGTGCACAAGGTTTCCGCCGCCCAGGAAAAGGCGCACAGCTATCGTGAAGTGGTGAAGGTGAACGAGCGGTTGCTCGGCACGGAGTTGACGCGCCTTGACGAGGGGAAGAGCGATTCGCGCAAGGTGCTCCAAGCCGAGCAGGACCTTGCCGATGCGCGCATTTCGGAACTGGACGCTCGCCTGGAATGGCAGCGATCCTATGTGGAACTGCTCGTTCAAACCGGGACCTACCTTGCCAAGCACAACCGCGACATCACCGAGAACCCTTAGCCTCGCGCTCGCCGCGCTCACGATGGGTGCGGCGCTGCGGGCCGCCGACTTGCCGGGGCTGATCCTGCCGTTCCGGGAGGCGACGCTGAGCACGCAGGTCGTCGGGCGTGTCGCCCAGATCAATTTCAAGGACGGCGATCCGGTTCCCGCTGACGCGATCATTCTCGAACTCGACAAGCGGGCGGAGGAAATCGAGGCCGCCCGGCGGAAGATTATCTGGGAACTCAAGGCCGAACTGGAGACTGCGGCGGCACGTGTGGCGACCGTGAAGCACGACTACGAGTCCACGAAGAGCCTCGGGGAAAAAACGCGTTCGGTGAGCAAGGATGAACTCGCGAAGAAAGCGTTGGAGCTCCGCGTAGCCGAGTCGGAGTTTGAGCAGATCAGCCGGCGCGAGGACATCGAGAAGCTGGAGTACGAATTTGCAGTGGAGCAGGTGCGCCGCCGGGAACTGCGCGCGCCGCACGCGGGACAGATTGTCGAGATCGTGCCGAAGGTCGGCGAGGTCTGCGAGCCGCGGCAGCCGATGGTGCGTTTCGTGGATGCGAGCCAGTGTTACTTTGTCGGAAATCTTGACTCGACGCTGGGCTACGAAATCAAGGTCGCGGAGCGGTTGCCGATCACCGTCTCGAATGGCACGGGCACCATCGCGGTCGAGGGAGTCGTCGAATTTGTCTCACCGGTGATTGATGCGGCCACCGGATTGCGTCGCGTGAAGCTGCTCATAGACAACAAGGATGGCCGCGTGACTCCGGGTTCTCCGGCGACGCTCGCACTGAAACCGGCGAAGTGAGTCCCGATGGTTTCCCCGGCAAACTCCGCTGACCGCGCCGTGCCGCTGCTCGCGAAGCTCTCCAGCTTCACGGGGGAGCCGAAAGATTTTTGGCCGCTGTTTCTCGAAGCGACAGGGCTGCTGACAAATGCGGCGCTCGCGTCGTTGCACATCACCGTCGCAGGTGCGGACGGCAAAGCGGTGTGGCAGCGAATGCTCGACTGGCGTGCGAAGGACGCGGGGAATGCGCAGCATCTCGGTGAGCCGGATGCAGTGATGTTGCAGTCGGCGCTCGAACACGGCACCGCGCAGGACGGAGCGGACGCGCAATTCGTGGCCTTCCGCGCATCGGCAGGGCAGGAAGGTGGGACGGGAATTGTCTGCCTCGCATTTGCTGATGCCGTGGATCGCTCGCATGTCTGGCCAGTGATCCGGCTGCTCGCGGAGACGCCTGCGCAATACCTCGCGATTCGCGCTGCAGCAGCGGTGAGCCGGCGAAACGAGGAACTGCTCGCGGCGCTTGATCTAAGCCTTCTCGTCGATCGCGAGCGCGATTTTCTCGCAGCAGCGATGACCGTGTGCAACGAACTCGCCGCGCGCTTTCGCTGCGACCGCGCGAGCCTCGGCTGGCTGCGCGACGATGGAATCGTGCGGTTGCGCGCGATCAGCCAGGCGGAGAAATTTGAGAAGAAGGCGCAGGTCGTGAGGCTGCTGGAACTCACGATGGAGGAATGCATCGATCAGGATTCGGAGGTGGCATTTCCCTCGCCCGATCGCGCAGCGGTCACGCGCGATCACGCGGCATACGCACGCGAGACCGGCGCGGGGAATCTGCTCTCCGTGCCGCTGCGGTCGGATGGAAAGGTTGCGGCGGTGTTTCTGTGCGAGCGGCAGTCTGCGCCGTTCGATGAGGCGGAAATCCGGAAGCTCCGCATCGCACTCGATCAGATCATCCGGCGGTTGTCGGACCTTGAGCAGAAGGACCATTGGTTCGGTGCGCGACTGTGGCTCGGCATGAGGCAAAAGGTTGCGAAGCTCAAAGAGCCGCGCCACACCGGAACGAAGATCGCGATCGGGCTCGGTGCGCTGGTGATTCTGTTCCTGCTGCTCGGACGATTGCCATACCGAGTCGGTGCATCGTTCGTTTTGCGGAGCGAGCAGGTGGCCTTCGTCACCTCACCATTCGACGGTTTCGTGCAGGATGTCGCTGTGCGCGCGGGCGACAACGTGCAGACTGGAGGAGTGCTCGCGCGATTCGACACGCGTGAACTCGTGCTCCAGCAGGCAGGCGCACTTGCGAATGTGAACCGGCATCAGCAGGAGGCGGAGAAGGCGCGCGCGGCGAATGATCTGCCCGAGATGCGAATCGCACAGGCGCAGGCGGAACAGGCAAAGGCCGCGCTCGATCAGACGAAGTACCACATCGAGAAGGCGGAGATAAAGGCGCCCTTTTCCGCAGCCGTCGTCGAGGGCGATCTGCGCAAGCGCATCGGCTCGCCATTCCGGCAGGGCGAGGTGCTTTTTCAACTCGCGCGGCTCGACACACTCTACGTGGAACTCGAAGTGGCGGAGCGCGACGTGCATGAGATTCTCGCGGCGGGCGAGGCGGTGATCGCGTTTGCGAGTGCGCCCGAACGCGAATTCAA
>JBDSAR010000137.1:0-25202 GCA_039922035.1 Chthoniobacteraceae bacterium | reverse complement strand
ACCGATCACAAGATGATCGGCATCCAGTACACCGTCACGGGACTCGCGTTCCTGTTCTTCGGCTTCGGGCTGATGATGCTCATGCGCTGGTCCATCGCGCACGGCGCGCAGGCGCTGCCGGGTGGGCTCGGAACGCTGATGCACGGCATTTTCGGCCCCGCCGTTTTCGACGAGGTGAGGGAGGGGGCAAAGGTGGTCGGCTACTCGCTCTCGACGCAGGGCTACAATGTCTTCGGCGCCATGCACGGCACCATCATGGTGTTCTTCGGCATCGTGCCGATTGCGTTCGCAGGTTTCGGAAATTTCGTCATGCCGCTGCAGATCGGCGCGATTGATATGGCGTTTCCGCGCCTGAACATGGCGAGCTTCTGGTCGTTCTTCATCAGTTGCGTGATCATGCTTTGGAGCTTCTTTGTCGAAGGCAGCGCCGCGAAGTCCGGTTGGACGAACTACCCGCCGCTCGCCGGCGTGGCGGACCAGTCGCACAGCGTGATTTTCAATGGCGGCACGCTCTGGCTCCTCGGCATGGTGTTCAACATCACGTCGTCACTGCTCGGCGCGGTGAACTTCATCACGACCTTCATCCAGCTTCGCGCACCGGGCATGACTTGGGGGCGCCTGCCGTTCTTCTGCTGGGCGCAGTTCATCACGGCGTATCTGCTTCTCCTCGCATTCCCGCCGCTCGAATCCGCGGCGATCATGAATCTTTTCGACCGCGTGTTCGGATCGAGCTTCTTCATGCCGACTGGACTTGTCGTAAATGCAATGGGTGCCGACGGACAGCCACTCCTTTACTCCGGTGGCGGAAGCCCGGTGCTCTGGCAGCATCTGTTCTGGTTCCTCGCGCATCCGGAGGTGTACGTGCTCATCCTGCCGGGCATCGGAATGGTCACAGAGATCGTCGCGTGCAACAGTCGCAAGCCGATCTGGGGCTACAAGGCGATGGTTGGCGCGCTATTCACCCTGGCATTTCTGTCGTTCATCGTCTGGGCGCACCACATGTACATGACCGGCATGGGTCCGAAAGTTTCGGCTTTCTTCCAGACGACGACGATTCTGATCTCCGTGCCCTCGGTGATTTTGCTCACTGCGATATTACTCTCATTGTGGGGAGGCTCGCTCCGGTTCAATACACCGATGCTCTTTGCCTCGGCCTTTCTTCCGATGTTCGGCATCGGCGGCCTCACGGGCATCCCGCTGGCCTTCAATGCCGTGGATCTCTACATGCACGACACGTATTACATCATCGCGCATTTCCATTACGTCGTCGCACCGGGCACCATCTTCGCGATTTTCGCAGGCGTCTATCATTGGTATCCGAAGGCGTCGGGACGGATGATGAACGAGTTCCTCGGCAAGCTGCACTTCTGGGGCTCTCTCATCGCGATCAACTGCCTCTTCATGCCGATGTTCCTGCAAGGCATGGCCGGCGTGCATCGCCGTTGGTGGGATGGCGGATCGAGCGCCTACGCTGCGACGGTCGAACCGGTGCTGCACTGGAATCTCTTCATGTCCCAGGCTGCATGGGTGCTTGGCGCAGTGCAGTTGATCTTCGTGTTCAATTTCTGCTGGAGCATGATCCGCGGGCGCAAGGTGCCGAACGACAACCCGTGGGGCGCAACCACACTCGAATGGGACACGCCCAGTCCGCCGCCGCATGGCAATTTCATCAAGCCCATCCACGTTTACCGCGGCCCGTACGAATACAGCGTGCCCGGTGCGGACAAGGACTTCAGTCCTCAATCCGAGCCGCCGTCCGGCACACCCGCACCGGCCGCTGCCGCGGCACACGCCTAGGCCCGCAGAATTTCGCGACTCATGGAAATCCCATACACAGTTAGGCCGCGTCCCGACACGGGTATTGCAAACCCGAAGCTCGGCATCTGGCTCTTCATCGCCTCCGAAGTCATGCTCTTTGGCGGACTTTTCGCCGGCTATATCTTCATGCGCCTCGGTGCCGAGCCATGGATGTGGCCGCACGGATGGCTGAACGTCCCCGTCGGCACGTTCAACACGTTCATCCTCATCGCCTCGTCCGTCACCGTCATCCTCTCGTGGGAGTCGCTGAAGATGCGAAATTTCAAGGCATTCAAAATGTGGCTTGCGGCGACGTGGATTTGCGGCCTCGCCTTCCTCGGGGTGAAACTCGGCTACGAATGGCCCGCCAAGTTCAGCCATTTCGGTGCCTACATTCAAAAGGCCTCCGCCGAGAAATACGACGAGTATCTCGGCAACGAAGGTGCGGACGGTCGCGTCGCCCGAGGCCAGCCTCCGCGCCTCTTCATCAGTGGCCATCCGAAAAACTGGGCCGAGGTGAAGGATTCAAAGTCCGACACGATCACGCTCGCGGCGATTGACGAGGAGAACCACACGCCGAAGTCCGAGGAAAATGATCGCGCGCATTTTTTCCCGCGTGAAATGGTCCATCTTCACGAGGGTCACGAGGTCGTGCTGCACAAGAAGGACCTCGTGAACGGCTTCGGCATGTTCGCGCCGAAGCTGAACACCTACCTTGCATGTTACTTCATGATCACCGGCCTGCACGGCCTCCATGTGCTCGGCGGTGTGCTCGTCTTCCTCTACTTCTGGGGTCCCGGCTCGAAGCTTTACAAGACCAACCCTGAGCAACTCTGCAACCGCATCGAGGTCGCCGGCCTCTTCTGGCATCTTGTGGATCTCATCTGGATCTTTGTGTTTCCGATTTTCTATCTCCTTTGAAAATGGCCGACCCGCACGCACACCCACCAGCAGCCACCACCGGGCACGCACCCGCAGTCGACCCGCATTCGCACGCCGCGGATGGCCATGGTCATGGTCACGGCAGCTTCTGGCGGCACATGATCCCGTATCTCATCGTCGGTGGCGCGCTGTTTGTTTTCACCCTCATCACCGTCGGCCTCTCGTATGTGGACTTCGACCACATCCTCGGCGGACACGGCATGAACATGAAGATCGGCATGGCCGTGGCCACGTTTAAGGTGTGCCTCGTCGGCGCGTGGTTCATGCACTTGAAGGGCGAGCGCAAGAGCATCTGGCTCCCGCTCGGCTTCACATTTTTCTTCTGCCTCGGACTTTTCGTGCTCTGCATTCTGGCATATTCCGATCCCATTCACTCGACCTCGCACCCGCTGCACTGATGTCGCTGAAAATCTTCCACATCTTCTTCATCATCCTGAGCACGCTGCTCTGCGCAGGCGTGGCGTGGTGGTGTGTGGAAAATGGTGTGTCGAAAGCCTGCACCTGGTCGTTCGCTGTCGTCGCGGCATTGCTGCCGATCTACGGCACATGGTTTCTTTGGAAGACGCGCAAATTGATCCTATGAAGCGCCGCCTCCCGATCCTCTCGCTCCTGACCGCATTCGCGGCGACGTCCGGTGATGCATCCGCCTGCGCCGTCTGCATGGGCGATCCCAATTCCGCGATGGCCGTCGCTTCGGACGCCACCCTCTGGACCCTTCTTTCCCTCGTCGGGTTTATCTTCATCGCGACGGGGGCCACCGCATTTTACCTCTGGCGTCGCACGAATCGCCCCATCCCTGCGCACGTCCAGTTTGTAGAGAACCTGAATTCTGAACCCGAGGAATGCTGAAATGACACTCGCCGCGCTGACCGACTATTTCGATCTGAACAAGCTCATGGGCATGCTCCCGAACCACTCGGAGCACGGCAAGGAGATCGATCACATGCTGAACTTCTGCCACTGGTTCATGCTCATTCTCTTCGTGGGCTGGGGCTCGTTCTTCCTCTACACGGTTTTTCGCTTCCGCAAATCACGCCACCCCAGGGCCGATTACCACGGTGTCCGCACCCATCTCTCCACGCATCTTGAAGTCGGCGTCGTCATCATCGAGGCCGTCATCCTGCTCGGCTTCGCACTCCCGCTCTGGGGCAAGCGTGTGAGCGAGTTTCCCGACGCGGAAAAGGACAATGCCCTGAAAATCCGCGCCATCGGCTACCAGTTCGGCTGGTATTTCCACTATGCCGGTGCGGATGGGAAATTCGGACGCCAGCACATCCGTTTCATCACTGGTTCGAACGTGCTGGGCCTCGATCCGACCGATCAGGACGGTGCTGACGACATCGTCGCCTCCGGCACGATGCACCTCATCAACCACAAGGCCACGGTCACGCGCGTCAGTTCGCGCGACGTCATCCACGGTTTTGCATTGCACCAGATGCGCATTCAGCAGGACGCCATCCCCGGCACCGAGGCGCCGCAATGGTTCCGCCCCGTGTCCACCGGCGAATGGCAGATCATCTGCGCGCAGCTCTGCGGTGCTGGGCATTCCGGCATGGCGGCTAAGTACATCGTCGAGGAGCAGAAGGACTTCGATGAGTGGTATAAGGGCCAGCTTGAATTCACGCAGGGCTACCTTGCGAAGCAAAAGGTGGAACTCGCGAAGAGGGCGGAAGAGGACAAGGGTGGGATGGCGAAGAAAGCCGTCGAACACGGCACCGGGCACGGCGAGAAAAAGGAGCATTGATCCCCGCTTCGCACACGCGGGGACGCGGATGTATTTTCTGTTCACTTTGCGCACCCAGGCTGGATCCCTTTTGTAGCCGCCGACGGCACGAGGCAGGCATGCATTGCATTGAGCAACTGCCGCCTTCCCGCATTCGTTCCGTCCGGTAGCCTGCAAACGCAAACATGGAAACCTCGTCGCACAGCCTCAGCCTCTCGCGTCTCGCGAAGTGCTATGTCGCGCTCACCTTCGCACTCATCCTCATCGGCGGCATGGTCACCACGAGTGGCGCGGGCATGGCGTTCCAGACTTGGCCGCTCAGTGATGGCTCCGTGAATCCGCCCGGCTGGACGCAGGACATGGCGAAGACGCTCGAGCATTCTCACCGTCTCGTCGCCACGCTGGTCGCGATCGTCACCGCCGTGCTGTGCTCTGCGCTTTGGAAAAACTGGCTCGCAATCGCCATCGGCCCGATCAGCGGCGCCATCGCAGGCATCGCCGCATCGAAATGCGGCGCAACCGGTGCCGTCGCGAGCGTGCTTGGAATGACCGTGAATGCCCTCGCATTTTCTGCCGTGCTGCTCGCGCGCCACGCGGGATGGAAAAGCACGGAGCAAAAACTCGCGCTCGGTGCCGCGTGGCTGGTCTCGCTTCAGGCCGTTCTTGGCGGACTGCGTGTGCTCATCGAGGCGCACGTGTCGCCCGAATCCGCGATCATCTTCCGAGTCTTTCACGCCGTCGTCGCGCAGAGTTTTCTGGTGCTCGTCGTCGTGCTCGCCGCGAGACTCTCGCCGGTGTGGCGGGAACTCGGCGCGCAGTCGCATGAAAGGGCGGGCAAGTTCCGCCGCATGGCCCTTGCGCTGCTCTGGCTCTATTTTCTCCAGCTCGCCTGCGCTGCATATCTCCGGCACAAGGGCATCGGCTTGCTCGTCCCTACCTGGCCCGCGGCCGGGCCTGGCGGCTCGCTGCTGCCGATCGCGTGGACGCATGAAATGGCGATTCACTTCCTGCACACGCGCATCCTCCCGATCCTGATTACTGGGCACGTCATCGGCATGGCAATCGGCACCGCGAAGCGCGCGGCGGGAATCCCGCGTCTCACGCGTGTCGGCTGGGCGCTGCTTGCCATTGTGCTCGTGCAGTTCACGCTCGGCGTCATGGTCATTTGGAAAGTTCGGCAGCCGCACATCACGAATACGCACGTCATCGTCGGAGCCACATTTTGTGCGACCGCCGCGCTCTACTTTGCCCGCGCCGGGAGGCTGCGGGCCTCGGCATGAGCACGCCTGCTGCAAGCGTGATCCCGCACGCGAATGCCGAGCCTGGCATCCTTGCCGATTTGCTCGATCTCACGAAGGCGCGGCTGAACCTGCTCGTGCTCATCACCACCTTCGTCGGCTACTGGATGGGCGCGGATCACATCGAATGGCTGCGCCTCATCCAGACGATGCTCGGTACTGCCCTTTGCGCCGCGAGCGCCGCGGCGTTCAATCAGCTCTGGGAGGTGAAAGTGGACGCGCTCATGGCTCGCACCTCGGACCGTCCCATCGTGGCCGGGCGCATGAAAAAGAGCGCCGCATTCTGGATCGCACTCGCGCTCGGCATTGCTGGAACTTCATGGCTTGCGTTCGCAGCGAATGTTCTAAGCGCCACCCTCGCCGCGAGCACCATCGTGATTTATGTGCTGCTCTATACGCCGCTGAAGCGCCGCACCGCATGGTGCACGCTTGTTGGCGCGGTGAGCGGTGCGATTCCGCCGGTCGTCGGCTGGGCTGCCGCGAATCCCCATCTCACACTCGGTGCTTGGATCCTTTTCGCCGTGCTCTTCACGTGGCAGATGCCCCACTTCCTCGCGATCGCGTGGATGCACCGCGACCAGTATCGCGGCGCGGGCCTCGTGATGCTGAAAAGCGACGACCAGACCGGTGTCGCCACCGCAGCGACAAGCTTCATCTTCACGCTGCTGCTCACCGCCGCGACGCTTGTGCCGTTCGATGCAGGCACTGCGGGCGGCATGTACCTCGGCGGCGCGCTGCTGATCAATTGCATCTTCTTCCTCGCCGCGCTGAATTTTTTCGCCGACCGCTCGCGCCCCATCGCGCGCCGGCTCTTCTTCGCGAGCATCATCTACCTCCCGCTCATCCTTGGGCTGATGGTTCTTTCCAAGCAGTGATGCCGACTTCCCGGATGCAAAGCCACGCTATCGCACGCATCAGCCGCGCCGCCTTTTTGTGCGCGTGCGTGCTCTTGCTCGTCTCCTGTGACCGCCCGCCGGAGCCATTGAAAAAGATGTTCCGGCTCCCGCCGTTCACCTTCACCGAGCGCAGCGGGAAGCCATTCGCGGCACCTGATGCAATGCGCGGAAAAGTGTGGGTCGCGGATTTTTTCTTTGCGTCGTGTCCGGGCGTCTGCCTGGAGTTGAGCAAGAGCGTTTCATCCCTGCACCACGCCGCGCGCGAACTTCCCGATGCGCGTTTCCTTTCGATCTCCACGGATGAAAACGACACGCCCGATGTGCTCCGCAGCTATGCGCAGCAGCGAGGAGCGGATGATCGCTGGTCATTCGTGACCGGTCCGAAGCTGGAGGTCTTCAAGCTCAGCGTGGACGGCTTCAAGCTCGCGCTCGCCGATGCGGCGGGCGTGGATGTCCCGGAAAAATTCATCCACAGTTCGAAGCTCGTCCTCATCGACAAAGCCGGCTGGATCCGCGGCTACTACGACGGCATCGGCGAGAGGCAGGCCGCCGACGCGAAGCGCCTGCTCGCCGACATCAAACGCCTTCTCAACGAATCATGACCGCCGCCGACCTTCCACCGATCAACGCCAGCCTCAACGCACTCGCAACCGTGCTCCTCCTCGGCGGCATCATCGCGATTAAGCGCGAGGCAAAGAAGGCGCACGGCCTTTTCATGGGTGCGGCATTCGCCGTCTCATGCGTGTTTCTGATCTTTTACGTGATGCACAAGATTCTTGTGCATGGCGTCCACACTCCGTTCGGCGGCGAGGGAGCATGGCGTGCGATTTATTACTCGATGCTCGTGTCGCACATCATCCTCGCGATTGCGGTGCCACCGCTTGCGATCATCACGATGCGTCACGCGCTCGCAGGCCGCTTCGACGCGCATCGCCGCTGGGCAAAGGTCACGTTTCCCGTCTGGTTTTACGTGAGCGTCACCGGCGTTCTGGTTTACTTCTTCCTGTATCGCTGGTTCCCGGCTAGTTGAGGGGAATGGCCGAAGCCCCCGAAGTTCCCGAAGCAAACGACCCCTTTGAAAAGCGGGCCGCAGTCACCATCGCCATCCTTGCCGTCGTCCTCGCCGTCGTCGGAAACAAGGGCGATAACGCGAAGACGGATTCGATCATCAAGACGAACAAGGCGAGCAACCAGTGGGGCTATTATCAGGCCAAGGGTATCAAGAGCAGCATCGCCACGGCTCACGAGGAATTGCTCGCGTCACTGGGACCGGTGAACTCCGATGCGAGGCACGCCGAGATTGAGAAAAAAATCGCGGGTCTCAAGGCTGATGCGGAACGCTACAAATCGGAGCAGGAGCCAATCAAGAAGGCCGCCGAGGAGGCGGAAAAGGATGCGGAAGTCGGATCAAAGATCAACGACCGCTGCGATCTGGGTTCGCTTGCACTTCAGATCGCCATTGTCATTGCGTCCGTATCCATCCTCGCGCGTTCGCAGGCATTCTGGATCGCGAGCATCCTTCTTGGCCTGGTCGGAATCGGAATCGGCCTGTCGGCATTCCGGCTGTAACGCGCGTCGTCTTCCCTCAGCGGAAGTTCCTGCGCAGCACGGAGAGACTCTTTGGCACCGCAGTGTCCGCGTGCTCCTTGCCCTCCATCTCGAGCGAGACGTAGCCGCTGTATCCGGCATCTGCGAGAATCTGCGCGATGCGCTGGTAGTCGAGTTCGAGCGTGTACCAGAGACCCCCGCCGTAGTATGTCTTCGCCTGCACAAAGACTGTCTTCGGTGCGATGGCTTTCAGTTTGTCATACGGGTCCTCGAGATAATTCCCGGTGTCCATCAGCGCGCCGATGAACGGTGAATCGAATGCAGCGAGCATCCGCAGCAGACCCTCGGGCGAACGCGAGAGACCCCAGTGATTTTCCAGCGCGAGCACGATGCCGAGTTCCTCCGCGCGCCTGAGGCACTTCCCGAGTCCGTCGATCGCCCACTCAAAAGCCTCATCCTCTGTGTGTCCCGCGAGCGGGGGCTCAAGCCCCCTTTTTTTCATGAACTCGTCAAAATCGGGCACCGTGTTCCATCGTCCCGCATTGATGCGGATGCATCCCACCCCGAGCGCATCCGCGACATCGAGGCATCGCAGCGTGTGATCCACCTGCGCCTGACGCGCGTTTGGATTGGGCGACACAAAATTCTGGTGCGTGCTCAGGCAGATCAAATCCACGCCGTTGCGAAATGCGAGGCGCTTGAGCTTGCGGCAGTACGCGCGACTCGCTGCATCGAGCGCATTTTTTTCGCTGATCTCCATCTGCCGGTGCAGCACGTCCACGCCTTCGATGCCGAACTCCGCAGCGCGCTCGATGACCGTCTCGATGGGAAATTTTTTCTCCTCGAAGTGCCAGTACGAATACGTCGAGATGGCGAGCTTGATGCGCTTCTTGAAACGCGGCGGCGGTGGCGCAACCGGCACTGCCGGCGCGACGGGTGCAGTCGGCGCGTTCTTGCCGGGTGTGAGTGCGGCAGCGCCTGCGGCTAGGAGAAATTCACGGCGTTTCATGCACGGGATGGCAATATGCACTGCGCACGCCGCAGGGCAACCCCGCTCAGGGTCGCGCTTCTCCGAGACGCGAGGCGATGGCAAGCAGCAGTGACTTTTCCGAATCGCTCCAATTGTGTGCCGCGGCCTTTGCCACACCGAGCACTCCGCGCAAATCTCCTGCGACGAGCATCGGTACGGCGAGCGAACCTTCCATGCCGGTCGTCTTTGCGGCGGGCCGGGCTTGGCCGGAGGTATCGGTCTGCAGGTTGCAAAGTGACACCGGTTCGCGGTTCTGCGCAGCCAGGCCGGCGATGCCTTTGCCGATGGGCACCGTCGCGGCGAGTTTCACGATCATCTCGGGAATGTTTCGGTGCGCGGCAAGCGTCAGCATCCCGCTCTGCGCATCGAGCCAATGGACCGTGCCGGCCTGGCAGTCGAAGGCGCGGATGGATTCGTCGAGGACGGTCTGCACGTCGCGTGCCTGCAGCGCCAGTTCGACTGGGGAGGGGATTTCAATTTGCGTGCTCATTCACCCCATTGTCGGGTGTGAAAAAGTGTGTGGCAACCCCGCGCTCGCAAACTTTCCACTCGTCACCCGCGCTGCGCCGCGAATTATCTCCCGTCAATGATCCCGACGCGGCTCCAGCAAATCCTCGAAGTGAAAAAGGCGGAAGTGGCGAAGCTGCTTCCCCGGCTCGAACACCTGCGCAAGGCCGCGCTGCTGCGGGATGAATTTCGCGGATTCGCCGCCGCGTTGGATCGCGGGCCATCCAGGCTCGGCGTGATCGCCGAGGTGAAAAAGGCGAGCCCGAGCGCCGGGGTCATTGCCCCTGATTTTGATCCCGTGGCGATCGCGCAGGCATACGAGGAGGCAGGCGCGGACTGCATCAGCGTGCTCACGGACGAGCAGTTTTTCCAAGGCCACCTCTCATTCCTCCCGCGCATCCGCGAAAAAATCGCGCTGCCGTGCCTGCGGAAGGATTTCATCATTCACGAGGCGCAGATTTTCGAGGCGAGTGTCGCCGGGGCCGATTGCATCCTGCTCATCGTCGCCGCGCTGGAGCAGCAGGAACTCGGGAAGCTGTTTCACACCGCCGCGGATTTCCAGATGGATGTGCTCGTCGAAGTCCACACGCGCGAGGAACTCGACCGCGCGCTCGATCTCGGCGCCAAGCTGGTTGGCGTGAACAACCGCAACCTGCACACCTTCGAGGTGAACGTCGCGACCACCGAGGAACTCAGCGAGGACGTGCCTGAGGACGTGCTGCTCGTGAGCGAGAGCGGGCTGAAGACGCGCGCTGACACGCAGCGCGTGCTCGATTGCGGGGCAAATGCGATCCTCGTCGGGGAATCTCTCATGCGCGCGGGCATCGTGGGAATTCCCGCGCAGATGCAGGAACTGCTTTCCGTCGAGGCGAAGCCTGCGGAATAGCCGCCGACGGAGGGAGGCGGGCTGATCCTCCTTTGCGCGCTCCGAATTCCCCGTCTCGCATCAGGGCGTGCCCGCCTCCTTCCGTCGGCGGCTACGGTGAATTTTTCACCTCGTCCCAGATCACATCCAGCTCGGTGAGGCTCATTTTTTCGAGTGTCAGATTTCTTTGGTTTGCGATGGCTTCGAGTTTTCGGAAACGCGTGGAAAATTTGTCCGTGGCGCGCTGGAGCGCGACTTCGCCGTCCACTTTCATTTTGCGGGCGAGATTCACGACGGAAAAAAGTAGGTCGCCGATCTCGTCCTCGACCTTTTCCGGGTCGGTGAGCACGGCTTCCACTTCGGCGAGTTCCTCACGGATTTTCGCGATGACGGGTGGCAGCTCGTTCCAGTCGAAGCCAATTTTCGCGGCACGCTTTTGGATTTTCTCCGCACGCAGCAATCCGGGCAGGCCGTCGCTGATTCCGTCGAGCAGCGATTCCTGCCGCACGCCCTTTTCCTCGCGTTTGATTTCCTCCCAGCGCTTTAGCACCTCGGCGGAGTCTGCGGCATTTTCCGAGCCGAAGACGTGCGGGTGCCGGCGCACGAGCTTCTGCACGATGCCCGTGGCGACGGCGTCGAAATCCCAATCGCCGCGCTCGCTCGCGAGCTGTGCGTGGAAGACGACTTGCAGCAGGAGGTCGCCCAATTCTTCGCGGAGATTATCGTCGTCGCCGGAGGAGATCGCCGCGGCCACCTCGTAGCCTTCCTCGATCACCGATGCCCGCAGGGTGGAGTGAGTCTGCTCGCGATCCCATGGGCAGCCGTCCGGCGCGCGCAGGCGGGCCATGATGCGGAGGAGTTGATCGAGCGGGGAAAATCTCGCGTCGAGCGCATCGGCTGCGGTCTTGGGAAGTGGGGTGTCGGTCATTGCGCGCCTTGTAGGAGGGCGCGCGGAATCCGCCACGCTAAATCTTCCAGTTCCGCCGCGGGCCGAAATCCGTGAACTCGCCCGGCGAGCGCACCGCCGCCCAATAGGAGATGCCGAGCACCGATGCGAGTGTGACAAAAAGGAAGAAGGCGACGAGCCAGCTCGGAATCGAAGTGCCCACGCTCAGTGCGCCGTAAAACGAGCGCCAACTGGTGATGCTGGGCTGTGCATGGAGGAAGATTTTTGTGATCCACGCGACGAGGATGATGATGAAAATGAAGACGTAGTTGCGCTTGAGGCGGCGTCCGAGCGCCTCGAATTTCGTGATCTTGAAGCCCGGCACGAGCAGATCCTCGGCGAGCATCCTGCGCCAGTCCCCCTCCAGCGGTGAGGCGTGCTGCACCACTACTGGCACAAGGAAATGCGCCTCCAGCATTCGAACGCGCGCGCGGAATGCGTCGTAGAAACGGTATCGCCGGGCCTCGATCCACAGCATGATCGCGACGACGGCGATGTTGAAGACGAAGATGATGTGCGGGACGCGCTCGATGGAAAATGCGACGGTGAAAATGGTGGAGGTGGTCGTGATGGCCCAGTTCGTCGTGTTGTCCAACCGTGCGCGCCACGCCATGATGCGCCCCACTTCGCCGCGGTAAAAGTGCGACATCGCCGTGATATACTGCCCTTCGTCGGGCGGAGGCTTCGACTCGATCATGGCGTGAATTTCCCGCGCTTCGCCGAAAGTGACGAGTGTCCCCCCCCGCGTGTCGCGTGACGGTGGATCATTTCCGCTCCTTTTTCAGCAATGCCTCGCGCGCGAGTTCGAGCCGTGCGCGCTCGTTTGAGGAGAGGCTCGCGAGCCCGTTCCGCGCGATTTTGTCGAGCAGGATGTCCAGTTCGCTTTCAAGTTCATCGTCGTCATCCTCCTCGTGCGACGATGATGAAATCGTGTCGCGTGTGCGCTGCACGACGCGGAACTTCGGCTTGCTCCACGGCCAGCGAAATCCCGGAAGCTGTATTCGGCCCTGTTGGTATCGAACGAACGAGTAGGCAAATCCAACCGTCGCCCAGAGATTGATCAGCCCGACCACATCACGCGCGTAGATGGCAATCAGCGAGTAAATCGCGACGAGGATGATTGCCAGCCATTGGGCGGGAAGGTTGAAGATGAGCAGGGCCCCTGGGTAGAGCGTTGCAAATGCGATGAAGCATCCGAATCCGCCGATCGCCCCGGATAACGCCATGGTTTTCCAGAAGCCAAGCAGCGTGAGCACCACCGGCACAAACAGGTAGAGCGCCCCGTAGAATGTGAGGAACAGCTTACGTCCATAGAAGCGTTCCAGCTCGCGGGCGAACCAGATGAGCATGACCATTTCGATGACGAAGCCGATGCTCGGCGGGTTGACCAACCCGTAGGTGAGCAGGCGCCACACTTGGCCGCTGTGGACTTTATCGCTGATGAATCCCAGCGAGCCGACGAGAGTTTCGGTGACATTCGCTCCGAGAATGGCCGAGAGGATCATCGTGAGGCTGAAGAAGCACACGATCAGGTGGGTGGCATAGATGGCATGCCCCCGCATCCATGTGACTGGCTTGTAGTCGTCGTGTTGCTCGAACATCATGGTGTCTGGGTTACACAGATAGCAGGAAGCTTGGGCGCGGCAACGATGCACTCGCGTGCGAAATTCCGCCCCGGTTTTTGACGGGCCGTGACTGGCCCTGCGTGCGTTCCTCCTTCACCTGCGGCGGATCGCCTTTTGTGAAAATGCTGCCGGATTTCACTCTGAGGTCTTTGCCTCACGGCGGAGGCGGAGGACAAAGCGGCCACCGTGCGGCTCCCTGATTTGTGACCCAACTGCCGCGCGAGCGACACGACAGGGGCCGGTCCCTTTCCCGTGCGATCGCCGCAATTTTCCGGGCGTGCCTCTCAAAGGCTCACGGCCTCGTCGGGCTCCGCGAACTGCCGGAGCCGGGCCTCGAGTTTTCCGATCAGGGTTTCCGCGTTCTCGCGCGCGCGGCGTTCGTCGAGGAGCGCGGTCTCCAGTTCGCGGATGCGCTGCTGGAGATTCAGCCGGATGCTGCTCGGGCGCGTGGAAATCGCCACGTCGGGTGCGGGCGCGGGATGCAGCAGCGATGGCGGAAGAATGTCCCGGACGCGCATGCGTGAGCCGTCCTTGCAATTCGTGACGGCGGTTTCGGCGTGGATCTCGCCGGCGGCGATGAATTCGGCGATCGCACCGAGCGTGGTCGGGCCGTAGTACTGGTCCTCGCCGACCTCGACGATGTAATCCATCTGCAGCTCGGGCAGCATGGGGGCCTTCATCCAGTTGTTCTGATCGCTCGACACGCGATCGAGCGGCGAGACTTGGGAGTCGGCGGCCCATTGCTGGAGTTGCTGGAAGGTGAGCGGGCCGAACATTGAGCCATCACTTGCCTTGCGGAGATACCAAACGCTGACGTCCATAGTGCTGGGTTATTTCTTGGGAGGTTGAGGGGGGAGGGTGAGCTGCTGTCCGATCTGGAGCTTCTTGGGGTCCGAGATGCGGTTGAGCTTCTGAAGATCGAGGGACGTCGTTCCGTGCGCCTTCGCGATTTTTTCCAGCGACTCGCCTTTCACGACGATATGCACATTCGCGGGAGCCGCCGGTGTGACAACCCGCGCGGCAGGCACGGCGAACTCTGCATTTCCAGTGGGTGGCGCTGCGGCAGGTGCCGGCGCTGCCGGGTCGGCATTGCCTTCGACCTTCGCGGCGAGGCGCGTGACCTTTGCGGAAAGCTGTTCGATTTGTTTTCCCTGCTGCTCGATCATTTGGCGCAGCGCCTTCACTTCGGCGGACGCGCCGTCCTGCGCGAGGAGGATGGGGGCTGTCATTGCCGCCAATGCGAAAGTGGCGATGGCGCGCAAGATGGGGACGCGGAAACTCATCCCGCGAATGTCCACAGTTTTGCGCTTCATGGCAAGGCGCACTTGCGGGGAAAATCATGCCGGTGATCTTTTCAGGCCTGTCTCGTGGCCCTTGCAATCCGCAGTCGCGCATCGTAGCGTGACTCATGCCTGAGCGGACGCAAAAAACAACCGGCCCCGCGCCATGGGAGCGCAAGGATGGGGGTGGCGACGGACCGAAGTCGCCCGATGTGAAAAAGCCCGACACCAAAAGCATCCTCGAGCGCATGCGCCGCGTGGATCCCGACCAGGCGCGGCGCTACCGCCAGCGCACGGGGCAGTGAAGGCACTTCGCGCCAATGCTGGATTCTGAATTGTGACTGACGGATGGCGAATGATTTTTCCGCGCCGATGACCCCGCACTTTTCCATCCAGACTCCAGTCGCGCTCAGCGCGGACGGGCCGACGGATTTCGCCGCCATCCTGCGGCATCACGGTCTCGCGCCACAGGCTGCGACACAGCCACCAGTCACGGGTCACCAGACACCGGTCACGCCGACTCAGGCCACCACGATCCTCGCGTTCAAGTTTGCCGACGGCGTGCTCGTCGCCGGCGACCGGCGTGCGACCGCGGGCAACACGATCATGTATGACCGCGCGGACAAGGTGCTGGAGATTGATCGCCACTCGCTCATGGCCATCGCCGGAGTGCCCGCGACCGCGTGGGAAATGGCGCGCGTGCTCGAGCACAGCTTCCATTTTTTCCGCCGCACGCAGCTCGCCGAGATGAGTCTCGAGGGAAAAGTGCGCGCGCTTTCGAAGCTGCTGCGCGACAACCTCGGCTTCGTGCTCCAGGGCGTCGGTGTCGTCGTGCCGATCTTCGCGACGTTCGACGCGGCGGCGCAAATCCCGCGCGTCTATTTTTACGATCCGATGGGCGCGCAATTCGAGGCCGCGGACTTCACCGCGACCGGCAGCGGCAGCCCCGCCGTGCGCGCCGTGCTGCACTACGAAAACTCGTACGCGCGCAAACCGCTCCGCAAACTCAAGCCCGCCGAAGCCGTGCTCCTCGCCCTCCGTGCACTCGACACCGCCGCGGAGAGCGACTCCGCGACCGGCGGAGTGGATCGGCATGCGCGCGTCTTTCCCATCGTGAAAATGATCACCGCCCGCGGCATCGAGACGCTCCCCGACGCGAAACTCGCGAAGCTCTACAAGGCGAACCTCGCAAACTGACCGCCATGCACGAGGAACCATTCCGCTGGGTCGAGGCGATTGCGAATCGCCGGGAGTACATCGAAGATCAGCTTGCGCCGGGCAGTCCCATCGTGGCGCTCGGGTTTCGCGATGGCATCCTGCATTTCACGCTCAGCCGCGAGCGGCAGAAGGTATTTGAAATCTATGATCGCATCGCGCTCGGCGGCATCGGGCATCCGGGCGATTTGGAGCGGCTGCGCCTCACGGCGATCGAGCTGGCGAGCACCGAGGGTTTCGCGCGCTCGGCGGATGATGTCGCACTGCGCCGCCTCGCGAACTACTCGCTCTCGCCCGCGCTGAAGGCGGCGTTCGAGCAAATCTACGGCCCGCCGTTTCTCGCGCGGCTGCTCTTTGCCGAGTTGGGGCGCGGCGATGCGCCGAATCTTTTCCTGCGGCTCGACTACGATGGATCGATCCGCACGAACGGCGGCGGCTTCGGACGCGCATTCGAGGACTTCGGCGTCATCGCCGGAAAGCAGCATGCCATCGTGCAGATGGAGGTGGCGATGCGGGAGCACAAGCATTCCGAACTCAATCTCGCCGATGCGCTGCGCCTCGCGGCGCGCACATGGGCAGTGGGGCAGCTTGCGCTTTCCGCGGATTCCGACGCCGCGACGCCGGATGCTGCGCGAGTCACCGCGCACCTGCGCGAGCAGCTCACGCACGCGAGCGTGGAGGCCGCGGTGCTGGACAAAAATGCGCCGCTGCCAGCGACGTACCGCGCGCTTTGCGAGGACGAGGCGCGTGCGGTGATCGCGTGACGCGCGGAAACTCTCCATCTTAATCCTATTCATAATCTTCTTTTCGCCCCCTTTGAAACTCGGGGATTAAGAATAGCATTAAGAATAAGAATAAGAGGTGATGGCGGTCTGGTCGCGATTTTGCCATCATCCCGAGGTCATGTCCCAAGTCACCCTCACACCGCCAGCGGTGCCGCACCATCATGTGGTGCGGGCCATCGGGCGTGGGAGCTACGGTGAGATCTGGCTGGCGCGTTCGCTCACGGGTGCGTGGCGGGCGGTGAAGATTGTCGATCGTGCGCGCTTCGATGATGAGCGATCGTTTGAGCGGGAGTTCGACGGCATGGCGCGCTTCGAGCCGGTGTCGCGCGAGCACGAGGGCTTCGTGGACATCCTGCATGTGGGGCGCAGCGACGATGGCGGATTTTTCTACTACGTGATGGAACTCGCGGACGACGCGGTTCCGCGCCGCACCTTCGATCCCGCAGTCTATCAGCCGAAGACGCTCAAGAGCGAACTCCAGCGCGTTGCGCGTCTGCCTGCGGATGAAGTGATCACGCTCGGCCTCTCGCTCACGGCTGCGCTGGCGGCGCTGCACAGCCACGGGCTCGTGCATCGCGACATCAAGCCCGCGAACATCATCTTCACCGGCGGCGTGCCGAAGATCGCGGACATCGGGCTCGTCTCGGCGATCGGGCAGGATTCATTTGTCGGCACCGAGGGCTACGTGCCGCCGGAGGGCCACGGCACGGCGCAGGCGGATATTTTCAGCCTGGGAAAAGTGCTGTATGAAATCGCGATGGGGAAGGACCGCATGCAGTTCCCCGAGGTGAACACGCGCATCGCTGAGATGCCGGACAAGGTGCAGCTCATGCGCCTGAACGAGGTGTTGCTCCGCGCGTGCGCGCGCGACACGGACGTGCGGTATGCGAGCGCTGGTGAGATGCAGACGGATTTGGAAAATGCGCGCGACGGGCGTCCGCTCGATGGCTTGCACCGGCGCCGCCGATGGCTGCCGATCGTCGGGATGCTGCTCGTCTGTGCGACTGCATTTGGTGTGTGGAAAAGCTGGCCCGTCGTGCCGCCAGCGGGCGAAGGATCGGCGCTGGTCGAGACGGAGCCTGCGGGTGCGATCGTGATTCTCGAGGGGCGGATGCTGCGCAGCCCCGCGCATTTTGCGGCGATCAAGTCTGGCATGCACAGCGCGCGTGTGATGCTGCCGGGCTATGATCCGATCGATGTGCCGCTGAAGATCGCGGCGGGCACCGAGGCAAAGTTACCGCCGGTTTTTCTGAGGCGCAGCGTGGGCAGCGTGCGTGTCGAATCGGATCCGGCGGGCTGCGACTTCGAGATCCGCAGCGGCGCGGAGAGCGTGAAGAGCGGCAGGACGCCTGCGGATTCCGGCGACCTGCCGACAGGCCCGTACGAGATCGTGATGCGGCATGAGGGTGGCGAGAAACGTGCGCCTTTCGAGGTGAAGAGCGGCGAGAGCACGCCGGTGTCGGTGCGGTTCGGCTCGGGGAAATTTCTCGTCAGCAGTTCGCCGCAGGGCGCGGAGATTTTTGCCGACGGAAAATCCGCGGGCATCGCGCCGTGCGAGATCGCGCTGAGCGAGGGCGAGCACAGGCTTTCGGCGCGCTATCCCGGCTGGCCCGCGCAGGAGCGGACGGTGAACGCGGAGCCCGGCCCGGCGGCTGGCATCGCGTTCGCATTTCCATTTGGCAGCGCAAAAATCACGAGCGCTCCGGCGGGGGCCACGGTGTTTTTCAACGGCAGGGAAATCGGGGTGACGCCGCAATTCATCGGCGACCTTGAGCCGGGTGAGCGGAAGTTTTCGCTGCGGCTCGCGGGCTACCGGAATGCGGAGGTCACGGCGATGGTGGAGGCTGGAAAGCAGGCGTTCGTCGGCGCGCGGTTCGAGCGACGGCCCGTGCCGAGCCGCGGCGAGCCGTGGGAGAATTCGCTCGGTATGAAATTTGTGCCGGTCGGCGATGTGCTCGTGTGCGTGTGGCCGACGCGGGTGAAGGATTTTCAAACATTCTGCGAGACGACGGGCCGCGCCCGGCTGCAGGTGGATTTTCCGCAGGATGAGATGCATCCCATCGTGCGCGTGAACTGGGAGGACTCGCACGCATTCTGCCAGTGGCTCACCGAGCGTGAGGTGAAGGCCGAGCGGCTCGATGACAGCCAGAGCTATCGCCTGCCGAGCGATGCCGAGTGGAGCCTGGCCGCGGGGATCGCAACCGAGATCGGAGCGACGCCCGAGGAGCGCGACGGGCGTGTGCGCGATTTCGCGTGGGGCAAGATGTGGCCCCCGCTGCCGCGCGCGGGAAATTTTGCGGATACGTCGGTGAAGCGTCCGCCATTCATCGCGGGTTACAGCGACGGTTTTCCGCAGACATCGCCGGTCGGGAGTTTCCCGGCGAACAAGGCCGGACTTTTCGACATGACGGGCAATGTGTGGCAATGGGTCGCGGACAGCTACCACGGCGGCCCGCAGCGCAAGGATTGGGGCGTGCTGCGCGGCGGCTCGTGGGGCACGAGCAAGCAGGAGGAACTCCGCCTCGGCTACCGCGATGTGGTGGATCGCAGTGAGCGCGATGTGATTTTCGGCTTCCGCTGCGTGCTCGTGCCGGGCGGTGAGCGGTAAGAATTTCCGGCGCGCGTGCACGCGAGGGATCAGCGTGGAAAACCGTTCCTCCTCGTTCTGCGTGGTTGAGCCACAGCCCGCGCACCGGCATTGTCCTGCATTGCCGATTTTGAAGCTGAGCGGTGAAGATTTGAAGTTGATCCCGCCGAAGGCGCGGTGCGATGCAGGACATGGGTTCAGAAACTGAAAGGCCGCTGCGCGGGGCTTAACGTCAAACGCTCAACGTCAAACTTCAAACTAGGACACTACCCGCCCACCGCCGCAATTGACACACCGCCCGCCGGGCTGTTTATTTTGCACTAACTCCACTCCCATGTACGATCCTCTCCAGGCCGAAGAGCAAGCCGAACCGCATCCCGAACCAGAGCCCAAGCAGTCGTTCCTGCAAAAATTCCAGCAGAAGCTCGCCGAATCGCGCTACTTCATGCTGTCCTGCGTCATCCACACGGTGATCGTGATCCTCGCGGGATCAGTCGTGCTCTACAAGGCGATCGTCGAGCCGCCAGATTTTGTCGCCGAGGGCGGTGACGGGATGATTTCCGCGACCGATGATCTGACGCCGCCGCCGGAGACTCCCGCGGACGCCGTGCCCACCGAGCAGGTGGCGCCGACAGCTCCGAACATCAACAGTCCGACCATTGACGTCATTCAAACGACGGCAACGAACAATTCATTCAAAGTCGCGCCGACCCAGGTGCAGGTGAAGATCAGCACCAACGCCGATCTCGCCAAGACCACTGGGAGCATCGCGAAAGGATTGGCCGGCGGAGTGGGCAACCTTCCCGGTTCGATGCGCGGGCGCGTGGGCACCGGCAAGGCAAAGGCGATGACCGATAACAAGATGAAGACGAAGAGCGAGCAGGCCGTCCTCAAAGGCCTGCGCTGGCTCCAGAAAAACCAGAACGCCGACGGCTCGTGGGGCGACGGCAACAAGGGTGCGATGACCGGCTTCGGCCTGCTTTGCTTCCTCGGTCACGGCGAGACCCCGGAGTCGCAGGAATTCGGGCTGACGGTGAACAAGGCTGTGCAGTGGATCCTGGACACCGGGACAAAGTACGAAGGCCGCCTGCACATGGGTGCCTCATTCAACCAGCCGGGCGTCTATGAGCACGCCATCTGCAGCTACGCGCTGGGCGAATATTTCTCGATGACGCAGGACGACCGCGTGAAGGAACTCTTCAAGCAGGCCATCGGCTACATCGTGCAAGGCCAGGGCCCCGGCGGGGGCTGGATGTATTCCTACGACAAGACGGCGGACGATCTCTCCGTGGGCGGCTGGCAGATCCAGGCGCTCAAAGCTGCACACCTCAGCAAGCTCGACATTTATGGCGTGGATCAGGCCCTCGACAAGGCGATGGCCTACATTGAGCGCGTCAAGGGGCCGAAGGGCGGCTACGGCTACCGCGACCCGGCGGACAAGTACAGCCTCACCGGCGTGGGCATCCTTTGCCAGCTCTTCTGGAAAGGCGAGCGCGGCACCCTTCGTAAGGGCATGGAGTGGCTGCTCGAAGAGACCGAGAAGAGCAAGCCCGTGAAATACAAGGGCGACGACGCCGATCTCTACGCCTGGTACTATCACACGCAGGCATGTCTCATGTTCGGCGGCAGCGCGTGGACAAAATGGAATCGCTGGTTTCAGGACGAGATTTGCGACGTCCAGAACGCCGATGGAAGCTGGCCCGCACCCGGCGGCAAGACGCACGGCCCCCAGCATGCTGAGAGCATGACCGGGAAAGTCTATCGCACCTCGCTCTGCATCCTCATGCTCGAGGTCTTCTACCGCTACATGCCCACCACGCAGGGCTGAGCCCGCCGTCACCATTTCTCATTTCGGCAAAGGCCGCGCTTCATCCGGAGCGCGGCCTTTTTCGTCCCGTGAAAATCGCGGTGATGAATATCCCTTTACCCGCATCATCCTGCGTTGACGCTGCTCCGTGCGGTGATTTGTTCGATCCCAGACCTCATGGACACCCCTCTCCAGAACGGCACCGCGGGCGGGCGAACCGATCGCGAATCCACCCTCACCCGGCTTGGACGCAAGCTCACCGAATCGCGCTTCTTCATGATCTCGCTGCTCGTCCATGCCATCGTGGTGATCATCGCGGGATCCATCGTCCTCTACCGATCCGTGGTGCCGGTGGAGGACTTCGTTTCCGTGGACGCGGTGCCCGGCGTCGAAAGCACGCCGCCTTCAAACGACAATCCGATCGAACAGCCGAGGCAGAATACTGACGGGCAGACCCAGCTCCGTGAAGTGGGCGGCATTCCGGCGAACGCAAACTCCACCCGTTTGCTGGACAGTCTCTTCAATGTGGGCCTCAATCCGCATCTGACCGGCATTGGAATCCATCCGCCGAGCGTCCCCTCCGGCGTTCAGATCCCGACCGGAAGCATCGCGATCGCAAGTTGGGTTCCCAAGGAGATGATTCCTCGCCTTGGCTCCAGCAAATGGAAGGCAGCCGACGTCACCGAAAAGGCTCTGCTCACCGTGCAGCGCAGCCTGAAGTGGTTGCGCGAAAATCAGAACCCCGACGGTTCGTGGGGCGACGGGAACAGGAGTGCAATGACCGGCCTCGCGTTGCTCTGTTTTCT
This sequence comes from Chthoniobacteraceae bacterium, assembly GCA_039922035.1. GTDB lineage: Bacteria > Verrucomicrobiota > Verrucomicrobiia > Chthoniobacterales > Chthoniobacteraceae > SXWH01. The sequence goes on along the minus strand of JBDSAR010000137.1, from coordinate 3,545 downwards.
CGGCTTCGGTGAACTGCCCGACTCGAAGGAATACGGCTACACGATCAACCATGCCGTCGAGTGGCTTGTGGAAAACGGCACGAAATCCGAAGGCCGCCTGAGCATGGAAAAAACCTTCACGCAGACCGGCGTGTATGAGCACGGCATCGCGACCTATGCGCTCGGCGAATTTTTCGCACTCACGCACGAGGAACGCGTGAAGGAACTCCTCGCGCAGGCCATCGCGCACATCGTGCGGGGTCAGGGCCCCGGCGGCGGCTGGATGTATGGCTTCGACAAGACCGCCGACGATCTCTCCGTGAGTGGCTGGCAGATCCAGGCGCTGAAAGTCGCGCACCTCACCGGTCTCAAGCTCCCCGGCGTGGAACAGGCGCTCGACAAGGCGGTGAGCTACCTCGAGCGCGTGCAGGGACCGAAAGGCGGCTACGGTTACCGCAGTCCCGAGGATCGCTACAGCCTCAGCGGCGTCGGCATCCTCACGAAGCTGTTTTGGAAGGGTGAACGTGGCGAGCTTCGCAAGGGCATGACATGGCTCATGGAGGAAACCGAGCGCAACAAGCCCGTGAAATACCGCGGCGAATCCGCCGATCTCTACGCATGGTATTACCACACGCAGGCGTGTCTCATGTTCGGCGGCAGGGCGTGGGAAAAATGGAACCGCTGGTTTCAGGACGAGATCATCACCGCACAGAGCACCGACGGAAGCTGGCCCGTGCCCGGCGCAAAAGGCCACGGCCCGCAGGCCGATCCTGGTCGCACCGGTGCAGTCTATCGCACCACGCTCTGCACGCTCATGCTCGAAGTTTTCTACCGCTACGGCGCCGTCCACAAAGACTGAGCACTGCTTGTTTTTGGTATGGGTTGTATTGGGGGTCGCGTTCTGAAAAGGACGCGGCCCTTCTGCTTTTCAGAATCGAGAAGTGAAGTCGGTCACGCATTTTTCTGACGTCGGAGGCGTCGTGAAAATTAGGGCAATCCCGCTGAGAACGACCGCGGGCGATCTCATTCCAACCGCCACTTTGCCTGCCGCAGCACTGCGAGCCTCGGCTCGGCCATGGTCTCGTACCAGACGGTGAGGAGTGTGCCGTCGGCGAGTTCGAGGGTGCTGGGATAGCCGAGGTCGCCGCCTTTTCCGTCGCCGGAGAGGATCATCGGTTCGCTCCATGATTTGCCGTGGTCGGTGCTGATGCGGGCCTGATTGCCGTACGGCGTGCGGCGGTGGCCGTAGGTCATGAGGATGCGGCCATCGCGCAGGCGCAGGAGGTGCGAGGGCAGGCCGAAGGTAATCGCATGCGGCTCGCTCCACGTCCTGCCGCCGTCGGTGGATTCGGTCTGCAGCGTCCCGCCTTTGTCGGTTTCGTTGTGGTTGCGAATGTGCGCGATGATTGTGCCGTTGCCGGCCTCGACGGCGTGAAGTTCATGATAGGCGTTCGCGCTTTTGTCGCCCTTGCGCGCGGGGATTTCGGCGAGCCATTGCCAGGTGAGTCCGTCGTCCTTGGATTCGCAGACGCCGATCTTTTTGTCGGCGTTCCAAAGCTGCTTGCCGGCGTAGAGCAGGCGGCCGTCGGCAAGCTGGATGGGGCCGTGCGGGCTGTTGACGATGGTCGGGATGCGCGTGGACCACGATTTTCCACCGTCGGTGGAACGGATGAGCCACTCGCCGAGTTCGGCCTTGCGCTCGGCATCGCTGAGGCGCGCGTGCGCGGCGGTCCACTTCGCGAGTTGTTCCGGCGGCATCGCCTTTTTCTCCCAGCCCTTGTCCGTGTGCGTCGCGAACATCGTCGCTTGCTTCAGGTGTTCCTCATACGCGAGCGAGGTGAAGGTGGTGACGACCAGCGTGCCCTTTGCGGTTTCAATCACGCCGGAGTCGCGATCGTCAATCGCCGTGTCGAGCAGCACGCGCGGCCATGTCCATGTCGCGCCGTCGTCGCGCGAAGTCATCGAGTGGACCTGCCCGAACGGGCACACGTGCGCCTCGCGTCCGCCGGACCACGAGACCCACAACTCGCCATTCTTCCGTCGCGCGACGGTGGGCCAGCCGTGGTAAAATTCCGGTTGCTGCGAGATGACTTTCGTCTCGATTATCTTTGCCGTCGGCACCGCGGCACGCGCGATCCATGGCACTGCCACGGCGGCGGCAGTGAGCACGGTGGTGCGTGCGAGAAAGTGACGACGCGTGAGAAGACCTGAGGGAGTGTTCATGCTGTCTGTTGAATCATGCAGCCGGGTGATTCCATAGGTGGGATCGTGCACTGGCCCGCCGAGGACAGGGAGAACCCGGATGCAGCGCACCTCCATGCCCTCCGTGGTTTCAAAGCGGACCCGGAAAAACGTGCCGCGAAGTTTTTCAGAGAATGCCGATGAAAGTTCGCAGGCCAGGATTGTCTGATCCAGTCTGCACCCCATGAAGTCCCTCCTCATCACCCTCCTCTCCGGCCTGCTGCTGTCCCTCCACGCTGCTGATGCCGCTGACGCAAAGCCGAATGTCCTCTTCATCGCCATCGACGATCAGAACGACTGGATCGGCTGCCTCGGCGGGCACCCGCAGATCAAGACACCGAACATCGATCGCCTTGCGAAGCGCGGCACGCTTTTCACGAACGCGCATTGCCAGGCCCCGCTCTGCAATCCCTCGCGCTCCAGCCTGCTCACCGGACTGCGGCCATCGAGCACGGGCATCTACGGGCTCATGCCGGGCATCCGCGATGTGGAGGCTTTGAAAAATCACGTCACGCTTCCGCAGACGTTCACCAGCGCGGGGTATCGCACGTTCACGGCGGGGAAGATTTACCACGACGGATCGATCAAGCCGAAGGATCAGCCGGCGGAGTTCAACACGTGGGCGAAGACAGGCGGAAAAGGGCGGCCTGAGAAGCCATTCGCGAATCTGCCCGCGCCGCGCCACCCGGCGATGGACTGGGGTGCCTTTCCCGAGCGCGAGGAGGACGCCGTGGACTACAAGACCGCCGACGCCGCCATCGGCGCGCTCGGCGATGCGCCGAAGGACAAACCGTTCTTCATTGCCGCCGGTTTCCGTCTGCCGCACGTGCCGTGTTACGCGCCGCAGAAGTGGTTCGACCTTTACCCCGATGCGACGCTGCAAATGCCGCCCGTGCTCGACAACGATCGCGACGATACGCCGCGCTTCTCGTGGTATCTCCACTGGAGCCTCCCCGAGCCGCGCCTGCACACGCTGAAGGAGCGCAACGAATGGCGTCCGCTCGTCCGCGCCTATCTCGCGAGCACCAGCTTCATGGATGCGCAACTTGGCCGTGTGCTGGATGCGCTGGAAGCCACAGGCCGCGCGGACAACACGATCGTCGTCGTCTGGGGCGATCACGGCTGGCATCTCGGCGAAAAGGCCATCACGGGAAAAAACACGCTGTGGGATCGCTCGACAAAAGTGCCGCTCATCTTCGCCGGCACCGGCGTGGTCAAGGGCGCGAAGTGCGCGAGGCCTGCCGAGCTGCTCGATATTTTTCCGACGCTTCTCGAACTCGCCGGCTTCCCCGCGCGCACGGACATCGAGGGCCACAGCATCGTGC